>JADHVS010000270.1 GCA_016783865.1 Bacteroidales bacterium | reverse complement strand
TTCGCGATGGATTCGATGAATTCGTTCAGAAATATCATTTTCTTCAGGGTAATCTGTTTCAGGTCTTTTGCTATTCGAATATACAAACGAAGCACTTCAAGATGCTCTTTAGCTAAAACAATCAAATCATGTTTATCCTTCCTGTTGTTCGCTTTGTAAATGCACACGATTAATTCCAGCGCTTCATTCTTTAACTTCTCTCCTATCGTATATTTGAACTCCTTTCCAAACATCCCCACCGACTGATAAATTGCCAGAAGCAGATCATATGCCTTCTTAAATACCGGCAAATGTTCGTATTGAGCCATTTCAATTTACGATTGGACGATTTACGAATGACGATTATATTTTCGATTTCTGATTGAAGATTAAAAAAACAATCGTAAATCTTCAATCCCACAATTCAATCGTAAATCGTAACTCGTGCAATCGTAAATCCATTTTCCTCCTCCCCACAAGGCCTTCCCTATAAAATAATCAAATAATCAATCCTGCAAGCAACGGCAAGAGAAACCGTTTGACTCGTAGTGGTAGTACCTGTACACGTCGTCGATGTCGTAGTCCAGGTACCGGTACCACGCGCTGGTAGACGAGTACTCCGACGACGACCAGAAGTAGGCGCAGTACGTAAGATTGTCGAAACTACCATCCGTGCCCCGGAAGCCGCCCGGAAGAGCAGTAAAGCCACTGGTGTTGGTGGCGCCAGTATTTGGCGATGCCCAGTGAGCATATCCGGCTTCCTTCATTTTTCCACCAGCTACTGATTCTCCTCCAAGATAATTAGTCAATGTTGTCCATTCTGCATCAGTAGGGATGTGCCACCCATCCGGACAGATTCCTTTTACTCCCTGCGTGGTCACATACTGCATCATTTCGTCCCATTGATAAAGACCGCCATAAATATTACAATTAGATTCAAGGTCATCATAACAATACTTTTCTTTAATCCCGTTATTTGTCTGATTTTGTGATCCGTTTATCCTGGTACCAACATTCAGGTTTTCCTTGAACCAACATTGAGTTCCAATAAGAACTGTATTATAGGTCTTACCTTCATACGTTACGGTTGGTATGCCCGGACAGGGTTGTCCTCCTGAACTTAGTGTTGTAAAACTAACTTCATTTCCATATGCAGTCCCCACGCTGTTTGTTGCATATGCACGTATATAGTATAAAGTACCTGGAGTTAATCCCGTAAGATTACTTGTAAAACTTCCTGTTCCGCTTCCGTTTGTCGTATGGCTATTTGCAGTGGTTGGGTTAGCCGTTGTACTCCAGCAAACTCCTCTCGCAGTTACTGCAGCACCACCATCTGACGTAACATTACCACCACTTGTCGCAGTTGTCGATGTAATATTCGTAACCGTAGTTGTTGTTACAATTGGGATAACTGGATTTGTAAGTGTCGTAAAATTTACTTCATTTCCATAAGCAGTCCCAACACTGTTGGTGGCATAAGCGCGAACATAATAGAGCGTGGAGGAAGAAAGTCCTGTTAGATTGCTTACGAAACTGCCTGTTCCACTGCCATTAATTGTATGAGAATTTGCAACCGTTGGAAGATGTGAAGTGCTCCAGCAAACACCCCGGGCAGTAACCGAAGTTCCTGAAGTAACATTCCCACCACATATTGCTGAGGTAGGGGTGATGTTTGTAATATCAACGGTGGTGACCTGGGGCAGATTGATCGAAGTTGTGGTAGCTTCAACCTGATTTCCATAGATGGTGTTGAATTTATCGGAGGCGTAAGGCTTGATGAAATACCTTGTTTGAGGTTGCAGTCCTGTGATCTCGTATGTGAACGTACCCGGGGAGTTCATTGAGCCTAAGTTATGGTGTGTACCTTGCACATCCGGGTTCTCCTGTGTGCCCCAGCAATAGCCGTGTTCGGTTATGGAATTGGGAACTGCTTCCGTTAACGCAGTCGATACACTTACACCGGTCCCGCTAACGGAATTAACAGTGGTTTGCCCGAGAACGATCTTGCTGCTTCCTTTCGGTGTTTCTGGTGCTTTTTTGCAGGAGGTGCAAAAAGCGATGACGACTACCATCATTATTAATGAAATCTGTTTCATGGGTTTTGATCTGTTTGAGATATCAATCGTTCGCTGTATTCAACCATAGGTGTATATATTCTGAATTTTCTCTCGTCATATATATTTTCCTTCCTGAAGAGCAGTCCGTACAATATGCCCCGGCAATTTCTTCTTCACCTCGGCCTCCGTATAGCTCTGGAGCAGAACATCAGAAAAAATACACTTCTCCAGCAGCTTTTTCCGGATCTCAGCCCGGTAGGGCAATTTATCTAGTGGCTCGAGGCTGTCAGGAATCAACACGAGTATATCATAGTCGCTCTCCCCGGATTGTTCTTCCCGGGCTCGTGAACCAAACAGAATGATCCGGCATTCGGGAAAAACCGAATGTACTGTCTCTTTAATTATCTGAATATTCCTATCCATTTAGCGATAGTATTCCTTTGTGTCCTTTGCGACGTACTTTGAGTCCTTTGCGGTTAAGATTTTAACCACGAAAGCTTCGAAGGATTTGGTAGATTACCATAGTATTTTCACCTTATATTTAGAAAATTCAGGATCCATCGTAATGATTGAAAGATTCTCAATCTCAGCCTGTGCAATCAAAATCCTGTCAAAAGGATCCCGGTGCAAATAAGGTAATGAAGCAACAGTGAGTACATGCTGTTCCGTCACGGGCTTTTGAAGAAAGATTCACATCTCCCTTCAGAAACCATAAAACCGTATGAGTGTCCAGAAGAATCTTCATGGCATGTAATCATTGAAATCCCCGAGCGGTGCATCAAAGTCATCCGACATCCTGATTTGACCGGCGGCGCAGCCAAAAACCGGTCGCTTCGCTTTTTTCTTCTTCTTTTCCCTCGACAGTAAAAAATCAATAAAATCAGAAACCTTCTTTTTAATATCTTCAGGAAGCTCGATGATTTTTGTGTACAATTGCAATTCAGTCATATTTCTTTATTTTCACTTAATCATTCGTAGATCGAAGATCAAATCGTCAATCGTAAATCGTCCAATCGTAAATCAAAACGCCGCCCCCACCCCTGCCGTGAAATTAAACGACTTGAAATTCAGCGCCGTGCCTCCGGCGGATAGTAAAAACCACTTAAAACGTAACATCAGGCCCAAATCGACCTCTACTCCTGAAGTGCAATACCCGTCATATTTGGCAAATGTTGTCCCGGTCTTCACATCGCCGTCGTAAGTGTATTCATCCATGCCCAGCAGGTAATCCTCTTTCCCGTACCCTCCGCCCAGAAAAAGAAAGAAATTCTTTGCAGGTTGGTATGTGATCCCTGCCAGCGCCGACCAGGCGGAATACCCGTTTTTCTCCGTAAAAACAAAATAACCAGACTTGTTGTAATCAACCGACCCGTCCTTATAAGTATAAGGAGCGGAATTCAACGCCTTCAGATTACCCCGCACTTCCCCATAAAATCCAATGATGCCAAGCATTCCGGCGCGAAGCCCGATATAGGTGGTCGCATTCGCCACATACTGTATGAAAAAGGAGGACTTTGGCTTTTCACCGGTGATTTCGGCCCGTACATCAAACACCAGGGTTTCCTCCACCATGGGCATCTCCTTTATAACATCCCAGGTGATGGTATGGCTGCCTTTTCTGATATCCGGCCCAACATCACCCGTAACTTCTTTCAACGGTCCGGCAAAGGTGTTTCCGCCATCGCGGCTTACATACAGGGAAACCGCAAAGGTCTGGTAAAACTTTCCAGAAAGTGTATAATGCACCCGAATCATGCCGTCTTTGACTTCCGAAGCAACATTACGCACCTCCTGGGAACGCAGCGCGGCCGGAGTGAGAAACAAACAGGAAATCAGTACGATGAAAAGTCTCTTCATAACAAATGTCTTAATATTCCGTGATGATCATATTCCCATCTCCGTGAAACTGCGGCGTTTGAAGTCCCCGAATCTTAACGGAAGATTCCCTGACACGGTTGATGACATATTGGCTTAACTCTTCGAAGGTTATTTTTTTATCGCCATCCGCATCGGCTTTCCCCTGTAACCCGGCGCACAGGTAATAGGTAAAAAGACCTGTTTCGGAAGGATCAAAAGCCAGGGAGGTCTGGTCATAATCAGAAGAAGTAAATACCGTGAATCCGGGATTTGATTCCCATGGTTGCTCCACCGTTGGTTTTATTACGACACCACCTTTCATCGCCACCAGGTTTTCGGGTTTATAGGTATCGCTGCTTCTGGATGCTCCGCTAAAGCATGCATCAAGGAAGACCGTCACACTTCGGGCGCCCAGTTTCTCCAGGTTTTTATAAAACTTGTTCAGATCATACCCCTGCTGGTCAATCGCCTCTATCCGGCCATCAGCGGGAAGCAGAAAGACACTGCCGCCATCTTTTGACGGAATGCCATGGCCCGAATAGAATACAAACAGGTCAGTATTTCCTTTACTGATTGCCTTTTGCAGTTCGCCATAAGAAGGATCGAAGACATTATCAAAAAAATATCCCGTAACATCTTTACTTTTATAGGTATACACCTTATCGATGCCCAGCACGGTTTTAAAATAATTCTGGATCACTGTAGCATCATTTTCAGCATATGGAGCCTGCACAAAATTGTCGTATTTCTCCACTCCTATCACCACGGCGATGGCATCGGGCCGGTGCATTCTCGAAGGAGGAGTTTGCCTGATATCGATCACATTGCCCACGTTGGCCGTCATCAGTTCTGGATTAAATTCAAATCTGGCAAGCTGTTTCTCCAGTTTGTCTATATCGGGTTTTACGTTCAGAACAACAGCTTCCGGAGGTTTTTGATCGAGTAATACGGGGAGTTGGGTTTCGATCAGTTCTCCCCGGTGAATCTCGTTGGTCAGGGATAAAAAGAGAGGCAGATTTCCTGCAGCGGTGACCCGTTTATTTGGACTTACCGTGATCCAGAACTCCTTCACCTCCCCGATTCCCAGTTCGCCCAGATCCCCGGAACCATCCTGAACAAATATGTTCTGATCCCTGCATTTGATGCTGTACTTTGTGTTTTTTGAAACGTTCTGCCCCACATTCTGAACGCTTACCTTGATTTTTACCTGTTCCCCTGCCTGTAGCTTTCCGTCCTGCTTGATGGCCACTGTACCCTCGCCAAGATCGACCACCTCAATACCGGAAAATGCCAGTTGTGGTTCCATGAATTTCATGGTGGTGACATACAGGTATGCCGGATCCATATCATACCAGAAATGTTCCCGGATGTTGATCTCCAGTTTATGTTCGGCTGACCGGATATTCATCCCGGCTTCCAGCGGAAGTATCACTTTGATGGTCTGATCAGGTTGAAGATAAGGGATTGTATTTGCTTTCCCGATTATAAAATTGGGATCCGAAATGTTATCTGTAACTGTGACAGCGAGATCCTGTGCCGGTCCTTTCCCTTTATTTGAAATATCCAGGGTAATCCATGCTTTTTCATTGGCCTCAAGGATCCCGTTGCTGTTTTCATCTTCGAAATTCAGATCGGCATACAGGATTGGCGGTAATCCGCGTTTGTAATCGGGTTTGATATAAATCCGCGTGGGTTCGCTCTTCCCGGATACCACTTTTTGCGAAAAAACCGGTTGCATGATCATGAGCGGCACAAAACAAAACATGATCCGTTTCATAAGAATTTCTTCTATAGTTACATCATCCAAAGACAAATATACATACTAAAAGAACAGTTTCAACT
>JADHVS010000269.1 GCA_016783865.1 Bacteroidales bacterium | reverse complement strand
AAGGATGGCAAATATCGTAAAAATAGTCCTTGTTCTTTCTTCCTCAGCATAACGGGTGGCAAAATCATCATCCATGAAAAAATACTGGAAAGGCTGGCCATGTGAAAATTCATCCCAAACCTTTTCTACTTCCCTTAATGTAGATTTTATGTTTTGAGGATCAAACCGGATAGTAAGGTAAGGTATCCAGTCCGAATCGCCGGGCCGTAACATAAATACATAAGGCTCTATATCATTTTGCAGCGACATAAAGTGAAAATCTTTCACAACACCAATCACCGGCCTGTATTGCAGTTCACCTTCATCTGAAGGTTGTATGAATCTTGTTGACAGAGGTTCATCGATGTTGAATGACCTGATGGCCGACTGATTAACCACGGCTGCACTGCTGTCAGAAGCCATCCCGGGTGTAAAAAACCTCCCATCTGCCAAATCGATTCCGTACGTCTCGATATAATCAAAATCAACCCAGTTGGTGTTCATCAGCACAACGTTATCCGTAGACCTTCCTTCTATCAAATATCCATTATTATTGTTGGTATGTCCCGGAACCATAGTAGAACTGGATGAAGATATCACACCTGGAATTTTAGATATTTCCTCCTTAAAGGTAAAAATGTGGTCATTACCAATGTCATTGAATTGCTGAATAACGACTAGCTGCTCTTTATAAAATCCCAGGTCTTTATTCAGCATAAAACTTAATTGCTGATAGATTACGATGGTCCCTATTATAATAAATACGGATATAACAAATTGAATCACAACAAGGATCCGTCTTAACCATCCGCTTTTAACACCGGCTTCGAGTTTCCCGGTCAATACCGATACGGGCTTAAAGGAAGATAACATGAAGGCAGGATAACTGCCAGATATCAGACCAACAATGAAGGCAAGGCCTATCAGTGCAGGCATAGTGTACCATACCCCAAAATAATCGATTGACAGGTCCAGCCTTATTAAATTATTATAAGGTGTGATCAGGAGCTCAACCAGAAGGATGGCAACAATGAGAGAAATAAATACCATAATCATAGATTCTGTCAGGAACTGCCTTATCAACAAGTTTCTTCCTGAACCAACCACTTTTCTCATACCCACCTCCCGTGATCGCTGGGCTGATCTCGCCGTTGCCAGGTTCATAAAATTTATGGTTGCAATCAACAGGATAAAGACAGCAATGAGAGAGAACAGGTAAATATATTTTATATCATTTGTGGGTTTCATGCCACCTGTAATATCTGTATTCAGGTGGATATCCTTCAATGGTTGCAGGAACAATCCATAGCGGTTCCCCTGTTCTATCCATTCATCCAGACTAATACCCAGAAAAACATCGATTTCCGGGCCGACATATTTACGCAACACCGGATCGATTTTCTCCTGAAGAGCTTCAACAGAGGCCCCTTCATTTAATAAAAAGTAGGTAAAAAGATTATTGCTTGTCCACTGAGTCCTGTTGATCTTCCAGGGAATGCTGTAATAAGAAACGATGAAATCACCATAGATGTGGCTGTTTTCAGGCATCTTCCCCATAACACCGCTCACACGGTAATTGGTAGTATCGGCATAAAACTTTAACACCTTGTCAATGGGTTCATCATTCCCAAAATACTTTTTTGCCATCTCATCTGAGATAACAACCGTATTTGGCTCTCTCAACACCTCTTTCGGATCTCCCTTAAGCAGAGTATATGAAAAGATATTAAAGAAGGTTGAATCGGCGAATAAAACAGCATCCTCCTGGAATGTTTTATCTTCATATCTCACTATTATCTCACTCCATCTCTCCATTCTGCAGGCATCTTCCAGTTCAGGAAATTCCTCAAGAAATGCCGGAGCAGTTGGAACGGCTGTCCAGGCACTCAATAATTCCTGCTCGCCAATCTTGCCATCCAGGTAAAGCCGAAATATCCTGTCTCCTTTTACATGAAAGTTATCATAACTGAGTTCATTTGTTACGAATAATACTATCAGTATGCTGCATGCCAGTCCAATGGCAAGTCCCAGGATATTAATAACAGCATATGCCTTCTGTCTGATAATATTCCTGAAGGCTACGGTAAAAAAGCTTCTGAACATAGAATAAGAATGTAGTGGTTAGATATTGAAGCTCCTCGCCGCTTGCGGCGAGGAATCTTCGATCCTTTATTATTATTTATTTTGCGCTCGCTAACCCCGCCGCAAGCAGCGGGGAATGCGCTCGCAGGATTCAAAGGTACAAGATTATTCATATTGCAGTGCTTCAACAGGATTTGCCCTTGCAGAACGGATAGCCTGGAAGCTGACGGTTGAAACAGCAATGATAATGGCAATGATGGCAGCATAGACAAACATCTGGCCTTCTATTCGGATATGGTAGGCATATCGTCCCAGCCAGAATCTCATCCCGAGATATGCAATCGGAAAGGCCAGCAGGTTTGCCCACAAGACCCAGCGGGTAAACTGTGCAGACAGCATGAGGATGATCCTTCGAATGGAGGCTCCCATGGCTTTACGAATACCAATTTCGCGGGTTCGTTGCTCGGCACTGTGACTGGCAAGTCCAAAGAGACCCAATGCAGCAATAAGGATAGAGAGAAAAGTAAATATGGTAAAAATCTGTGCGGTTGTTTTTTCTTCCTGGTACAAATTATCCAGGTCCTTATCGAGGAAATATGAATCAAAAGGCTGGTCCGGAACAAACTTATTCCATACTTCCTTGATATAATACATAGTGGCAGGGATATCTTTCCCCGTCATTCTGACCGCCAGGTATTGCACATGAAGACTTTCATCCAGAGAAGAAATGATAACCGGTTCGATCTTTTCCTGAAATGACTCGAAGTGAAAATCCCTTACAACGCCTGCTACGACATATTCCATTTCTTTCCCATACAGGTTGATCTGGTTTATTTTGTGTCCAACAGGTTTTTCCAGACCAAGTTCACGGGCTGCCGTCTCATTGATAAGTACATCACAACAATTATACCCTGATTTTGGATTCAACCCCTTCCCGTCAACCAGGTACATTTGCATGGTTTCTATAAAATCGTAATCGCAGGGCCAGTGTGTCATTACCTGTATATCATTCTCCTTTTCAGGCAAATAAAATGTATACCGGTTGGTTTCTCTCCATGGCATTGAAAGGGTAACACCTGAACTGATGATCTCCGGATGCTGGTTAATTATTTCTTTGAATTTTTCTTTCTTTTCTTTTAAAGCATATGTACGCTGAATAACCAGTAGGTTGTGCTGATTAAAACCAAGGTTGGTCTTCTGGAAAACTTCACCTGTTCAACAATGATCATACTGCAAATGGCCAGGATAATCGATATTGTAAACTGTGATAACACAAGCAATCCTCGAAAAGAAGTATTCCTCATTCCTTCAAACTGCTTTCTTTTCATGACACTCAATACATTGAAAGAGGACAGATAAAAAGAAGGATAACTCCCCGAAAACAGTCCAATAACAAATGCACCAAGGAACAGTGACGGGACCAGGTACCAGGTATCAAGGTAAAAAATATCAAGATCCATCCCTGAAAACCTGTTGAATGGCCGGATCATCAATTCGAGAATGACAAGGGAAAGGAAAAGGGCAATAAAAGCGAACAACACGGATTCAGTCATAAATTGTAAAATGATCTGGTTCCGCGTGGCACCAACCACCTTTCTTAATCCTACCTCCCGGGCACGGGTGGCCGACCGGGCTGTGGAAAGGTTCATGTAGTTCACACATGCGACCACAAGTATCACCAGTGAAATAAAGGTAAACAAATAGATATATCCCTTTTGGGTACCTGCTTCGAACTGACCATGTAATTCGGGTGTAAAATGGATGTCCTGGAGGGGTTGCAAATAATATGAGAAAAAGTTTTCGCCGGAGGTTTCTGTGAATTTTCTGCCACTCATTTTCTCAATTTCAGGAATCACGTATTCTACAACCAGTTTCTTTAATTTCTTTTCGATAATTTTCGTGTCGGCTGATTCCTTTGCAAGAATATAGGTGGAAGCAGATTGCGCTATCCAGGCAGATTCTCCTTTATCAGCAACACCTTTCAGTGCAGCCAGGTAATCAAAATGGAAATGTGAATTTTCCGGTACGTTCTCTGATATCCCTGTAATGGTGAATAACCATCCATTATCCAGCTCCAGTTTTTTACCAACAGGGTCGGCATTTCCAAAATATTTTTCAGCTGTTTCCTGAGTGATAACAATGGTTAAGGGATCTTTCAGGACCTGATCCGGATCACCTTTTATCAATGGAATACTGAATATTTTGAAAAAGTTGGGATCTGTGTAGAAGAATCTTTCGGCAGAATAGTGATTATCCCGGTAACTAACCCGCTTGGGACTTCCGAGCAATACCCTTGAAACCTCTTCAACTTCTTCAAATTTGCTCAATTCTTCTCCCAGAGCAAAAGAGGTCATGGCAGACCTGAGCTCAGTATCGTTCAGTTTCTCGTAGGTGTTTACCCTGTATATCCTATCCCAATCAGCATTGTACTTATCGTAACTGAGCTCGTTACGCACCAGTACCATGATCAGGATGCTAATGGCGATCCCGATGGACAGGCCAAGGATATTGATAATCGAGTGAACTTTGTACTTGGCGAGATTCCGAAATGTTATTTTTAAATAATTACGTATCATCTAAACCCTTATGAGGGTTTCTCCCATTAATTATGCCAAATTATACAAGGCTCTTATTAACAATTTGTTACCAATGCGTAATCTGTCTAACTATCTGATTATGTGTGCGATTTTGTACAGGATTGTACGGATTAGGACAGGGAACGTGAGTCGTGAGTCGTGAGTCGTGAATCGGGGGAGCGGGGAATTGGGTAAAGGGGAAGTTAGGAAAAAGAATTTCCAACAAGGAACATGGATTTTTGAATTTTGAAGTTCAGCAGGCTTAAATCAATAATCCTTGTTGGATATCACCATATTAGAAGACCACACCCACTCCTCACCCCCTTTGCTCTCGATTCACGACTCACGATTCACGACTCACGGTTTACTCCTCTTCGAAATATTCAAATGGCAGCTCAACCGCTTCGGCGAGGTCTTCGCCATCTTCCCTCATTTTTTCGTCTCCCTCCTCGTAGTGCCATTCTACCTTAAGGGATACACCGTAATTCATCACACTTTTGATTGATTTCAGTATCTGGATCAGGTATTTCGATGAAGAGGTGTTATAGTAAGACATGTTGAATATCAGGTTCAATGGAGGTATCTGGTTAACCAGCGAAGAATGCTCACTTAATGCTATGGTCAGGTTTTGTATCCAATCCAGGGGGGTATCAAAGAATACCAGCACATCCTCTGGTCGTGATACGCCCGAAAATTCAAAAACACCGGTGGTAAGATTAAAATCAACTTTTGGTGTAACATCAGTAGGTGCGATAAATAGGTTTTCCATAATTATTTATTAATCCGAATCAACTTTTAAATCAAGTTCAAAATTGTAATACTTCCCGGCCAGGGAAGTGAATTTGTAGTGTATTGGGTGACATGAAATTTTCGCCATCTCAATGAGTCCCAGTCCTGCCCCACCTTGTTCTGTAAATTCGCCATTGGTAATGGTTTCCCGATAGAGAAGGCGCATTTCTTCGGAATTCAATGTATTAATCTTATCTATCTTATTTTTCACTCTGCCGATATCATCCTTCAGGATCGGATTGGCAGAACGAATGATAAAATCGCTCCCATTTCTGGCCAAATAAAACTCTGGTTCACAGTCAGGATGGTCTTTGACAAA
>JADHVS010000268.1 GCA_016783865.1 Bacteroidales bacterium | reverse complement strand
ACAAATTTGCATGGAATTTCAAGCAATCATTGCAGCCGGTCACGGGCCAGGCCAGCCGGCAAGGACTATATCAAAAAATAATATCTACATTTACTTTTTCAGTTAATCGTTTATGCATACGTTTCTCTTTGATTCCGTTATTTTCGGACCGGTTGCCAGCCGAAGACTTGGTTCGTCGCTTGGTATCAATCTTTTACCTGCAGGTAAAAAGATCTGTACCTTTAATTGCATTTATTGTGAGTGTGGATTTACCGAAAAAGGCCATTCACAGGACTCCGCTTTCCCCGACAGAGATACCGTAAAAAAGCAGCTTGAACTTCGACTCCGGGAGCTCACCGGTTCCGGACTAGTTCCCGATACCATTACATATGCAGGGAATGGTGAGCCGACGCTCCATCCTGAATTTGAAGGAATTATTTCGGATACTGTTCAAATACGTGATACTGTTTCACCCGGCAGTAAAATTGTTGTGCTATCTAATGCATCATTGGTTCATAAGCCATCAGTTTACAATGCCCTTGAGCAAGTTGACAAAAATGTGCTTAAGCTGGATACCGGGATCGAAGCAACGTTTCAGGCCCTTAATCAGCCATTGGGAGATGTCAGATTAGCCGATATCATTGCAAATCTTAAAATGTTTAATGGCCGGATGACTATCCAGACCCTGTTTGTAAAGGGAAAATACCGTGATAAGAGGATTGATAATACAAGCCCGGAGGAACTCAGGGAACTCTATAAACTATACTGGATCCTCCGTCCTGCGGAGGTAATGGTCTACACTTTTGCTCGTGAAACTCCAGTTTCTGGTCTTGAAAAGATCCCATATGAAAGGCTCAGAATTATCGCCGATCAGATTGAGGGGATTGGAATAAAAACCGACGTTCAACCGTGACCGATAAAAAACGCATTCTGATCTGCCCGCTAGACTGGGGATTAGGTCATGCAGGCCGCGATTCCAAAATCATTCAAAGCCTGTCAGCAAGGGGCCATGAGATAATCATTGCCGGTTCCGGCCTGTCCCTGTCTCTTCTTAAAACTGAATTTCCGGATAAAAAATTCTTATCCATACCCGCTTCTAATATAAAATATGATAGAAAAATCCCGGCATGGCTTGTGATCTTGAAACAATTCCCCGGATGGATCATCAATATTATCAGGGAACACCGGATATTAAACAAGATCGTAAGTAATGAGCAGATAGACCTTGTCATTTCAGATGCACGCTATGGACTCTGGAATTCAAAAATTCCATCAGTCCTGATTACACATCAACTGGCAATAAAGTTACCTTTCAAAAGCAATTTCCTTGAACGAATAATCATGGGCACAAACAGGCTTGCCATTAAGCGGTTTAATGCATGTTGGATCCCTGATTATCAAGGATTTCCTAACTTGGGTGGAGGTCTTTCTCACATTCCTGCAATGCCGGAAAATGCGAGATATATCGGTCCCATTTCAAGGTTTGATGGAGTGAAGCATGAGGCGGACCAGGAATTGAAATATGAAGTGGTAGCCGTTATCTCCGGTCCTGAGCCCCAGCGATCTGTTTTTGAGGAATTACTTACCAGGCAACTGGCTGGTTTCAAAAAGAAATCACTGTTGGTCTGTGGCCGTCCGGGAGTAAAAGAAAATGTTAATCTCTCTGATTTTTGTACCAGGGTCTCATTCCTGACGGGTGAGGAACTGGCAGACATTCTGATTTCTGCCCGCTTTATTATCTGCAGATCAGGATATTCCAGCATTATGGATCTTGCCTCACTGAAAAAAACAGCATATCTCGTCCCTACTCCGGGACAAACGGAACAGGAATACCTGGCAGATTACCTTTCAGAAAACAATATGTTTCCTTATTGCAAGCAGAAAAATTTCAATTTACAGGATGCAATTTCCGTACTGGATAATTACAAATCCAAACACCTGGAATTTGATCCTGATCTGTTAGCTAAAGCTATCACTGAACTGGAAGAAATGGGAAAGCCAGGTATACCCACATCACAGCAGGAATAGTAAGGAGTCCCAGTACAAATCCTGCATATAGCTGAGACGGTCTATGGGCATCCAGAAATAACCGGGAAGTACCTGCCAGGCCGGCTGCGATGACTGTCATGATCAGATAAAACTCCAGGTTTACCCGCATCGAAAAAATCAGGAAAGAAATAAGTCCCGTTAAACCTCCTAGGCCAACCATATGAAGGCTTATTTTCCATTTCAGTGTAATGGCAAGTGTCAGCAGAACAGCTATTATTGATGCAAAACAAAAAGCATGGTACAAGGGTGGAATAGGAATTTTTCTGAGCAGCATATAACAGAAAACGTATAGTAAAAGGGTTATTCCCAGGGGAACAAACCGTGCCTTTTTCTCCGGCAAATGAATGGAGAAAATCATTTTCTGATAAAGAAAGAAAGGGATCAGGCTGAGTGGGATCAGGCAGGTACTCAGCACCACAATAATGAAAATCATTTTCTTGAAATCAAAATCGAGAAATGAAAGGTATGTACCCGAATTGAATAAGATGAGAAAACCGAAGGTAGGGATCAGGAGCGGATGAAAAATGATTGATATAAATTTAGCTGCGCCTTTCATGAATTGTCAAAGCTCTTTTCTTAATCGCGCAACCGGCAGATTGAGCTGTTCGCGGTATTTGGCTACAGTCCGGCGTGCAATATGATATCCTTTGTCTTTCAAAATGTCGGCCAGTTTCTCATCAGTGAGTGGTTTCTTTTTGTCCTCACCCTCGATGCATTCCTGAAGTATCTTCTTTATTTCCCTTGTGGAAACCTCTTCTCCGGCATCGGTTTGTAATCCTTCCGAGAAAAAGTACTTCAGCGGGAAGATACCAAAATGAGTTTGAATATACTTGCTGTTGGCCACCCTTGAAATTGTTGAAATATCAAGGTTAGTGATGTCGGCAATATCTTTAAGGATCATCGGTTTCATTAATTTCTCATCTCCTTCCATGAAATAACCGGTTTGATAATTAATGATGGCATTCATGGTCAGCAACAGGGTGTTTTGCCTTTGCTTGATAGCATCAATGAACCATTTGGCAGAATCCAGCTTTTGCTTAACGAAACCTACTGCATCTTTCTGGTCTTTAGTCTGGCTGTCCTTATGCACATTATACGTTTCGATCATATCACTGTAGGTCTGACTGACCCTGAGCTCCGGAACATTTCTTGCATTCAGGCTCAACTGCAGCTCACCTTCGTTGTTCTCCAGGACAAAATCCGGAACTATATGCTGAATACTTTTATTCTGAGGATCACTGAACGAACTTCCTGGCTTGGGATTCAGTTTAAGGATTTCCGCAACAGCATTTTTCAGCTGTTCTTCTGAAATATTAAGCCTGGTGATTATTTTTTCGTAGTGCTTCTTTGTAAACTCCGAAAAGTAATACTTGAGGATCTTCCTTGCCAGTATTACCTCCGGCTGGTCCAGGTTTTTACTCTCAATTTGCAGCAGCAGACATTCCTGCAGATCACGGGCACCCACTCCTATGGGGTCACAGTCCTGTATGATCTTTAAAATCTCATAAAGCACCTCTTCGTTGGTTTGAATATTTTGGGTAAAGGCCAGGTCATCAACAATTGCTTCCAGTTTTCTTCGCAGATATCCGTCATCATCTATGTTCCCAAGCAGATACCCTGCAAGGATTTCCTGTTCCTCTGTAAGCTGCCTGAGTCCAAGTTGGCTTTCAAGATATTCATGAAATGATGAACCGACAGAAAACGGGATTTCTTCCCGCTTGTCATCCCTGGAATAGTTCTTCGCATTCAGCCGGTATATGGGAATATCCTCATCATTCAGGTAGTCGTCAAGGGCGAATTCATCCTGGTCTTTGTCGGATTCGTTTGCATCCCCTGCCTCAGTTGAATCATCCCTTTCCTTCAATGAAGCTTCTTCATCGGCTCCCTCTTCCAGCACAGGATTCTCCTCCAACTCCTTTTTTATCCTTTCTTCAAGTTGAATGGTTGGAATTTCCAGCAGCTTAATCATTTGTATCTGCTGCGGAGAAAGCTTTTGAAGTAACTTCTGTTGTAATTTTTGATTTAACATCTCCCCACCCTTCTTACCATGTTTTACATAGAAATTTACAAAATTTCCTCGTAATTATTACATTCCCCCACAATCAGAACTCTGCATTCTTAGGAGTCCTTGGAAATGGGATTACATCCCTGATATTGGTCATCCCGGAAATAAAAAGCATTAACCTTTCAAAGCCAAGGCCAAAGCCGCTATGAGGTGCTGTTCCGAATTTTCTTGTTTCGAGATACCACCACAGGTTTTCCTCTGGTATTTCAAGTTCTTTTATGCGCTGATAAAGTTTATCATAATCCTCTTCACGTTGCGATCCGCCTATTATTTCACCAATTTTCGGGAATAATACATCCATAGCCCTGACTGTCTTTCCATCATCATTCTGCTTCATATAAAAAGCTTTGATCGTTTTGGGATAGTCAGTAATAATAACCGGCCGCTTGAAATGCTTCTCAACCAGGTATCTTTCATGCTCAGATTGCAGATCGAGGCCCCAATCAACTGGAAATTCAAATTTCTGATCAGCTTTCTTCAGTATTTCAATGGCCTCGGTATATACGATCCTCACAAAATCGTTCTCAATGATAAAATTCAGCCGGTCAATCAATTCATTGTCGTACATTTTCTGCAGAAATTCCAGGTCAACCATGCAATGTTCCAGTAAATAACGGATCAGGTACTTCAGGAAATCCTCAGCCAGATCCATGTTATCCTCAATTTCAAAAAAAGCCACCTCCGGTTCGATCATCCAGAACTCGGCAAGGTGCCTGGGTGTATTTGAATTTTCTGCCCTGAATGTTGGCCCAAAAGTATATATACCGGATAAAGCAAGGGCTCCGGTTTCCCCCTCCAGCTGTCCTGAAACGGTCAGGTTAGTCTCCTTCCCGAAAAAATCCTTCTGGAAATCAATTTTCTTATCCTCGTCCAGTGGAACATTATGCAGATCTAAGGTTGTTACCCTGAACATCTCACCAGCCCCTTCGCAATCAGATCCGGTGATAATCGGCGTATGAAGATAAAAGAATCCCTTGTCGTTATAGTACTTATGGATGGCAAACGAGAGGTGGTGCCTGAGTCTCAGAATGGCCCCAAAAGTATTGGTCCTGGGCCTTAAATGGGCTATTTCACGAAGGAATTCCATCGAATGGCCCTTTTTCTGTAATGGATATACCTCGGGATCAGCCACTCCATAAAGCTTAATTTTACTTGCCTGAATTTCAATATCCTGACCCTTCCCGAGTGATTCAACCATGGTTCCTTCCACTTCAATGCAAGCTCCGGTGGTTATTTTATTTATCATATCCTCATCGAAGTTTTCATTATCGGCAACAACCTGAATGTTTTCCAGGGTGCTTCCATCGTTTAAGGCGATAAATGATAGTGTTTTATTCCCACGTTTGGTTCTTACCCATCCTTTCAACAAAACAGAATTCCCTGTTTGTTTTTCAAGCAATAGATCTTTGATTTTTTTTCTATTCAGCTCTTTCACAAGAAAATATTTTTATAATTATTTGATTTGTGCAAACGTTCGTTGCATTAGTTTAAATATTTAATTCTGCGAGCACAATTAAAAATTTATATAAAGGATCGATGATTGGCTTCGCCGAACTCACAGGTTTGTTTGGCTTCGCCGAACTCACAGGTTTGTTTGGCTTCGCCGAACTCACAGGTTTGTTTGGCTTCGCCGAACTCACAGGTTTGTTTGGCT
>JADHVS010000267.1 GCA_016783865.1 Bacteroidales bacterium | reverse complement strand
TGCCGGAGAAGCCTGGGTGGTTGCCAATAATTATCGCAGGGGAGACTTCAAACCATATGCCTTCTATACACAGGATTATGGTGCCACATGGAAAAGCCTGGTCGATGAAAACAAAGTAAAGGGATATGTCTTGTCACTTATCCAGGATCCTGTCGAACCCAGGCTTGTATTTCTGGGGACTGAGCATGGTCTGTGGGTCAGTATCGACAAAGGCACCAACTGGGTGCAATGGAAACATGGATATCCATCAGCTTCGACCATGGACCTGGAAATACAGGAAAGGGAAGCCGACCTGGTGATAGGAACATTCGGCCGTTCGGTATATGTCCTGGATGATATCCGCCCACTCAGAAAAATAGCCAGCACGGGAGCCTCAGCACTCAATAATAAATTCATGGTCTTTGATCCTCCTGTTGGTTATATCACAGGCTATAAAAGCGCTCCTGGTATTTCATCCGGAGGAGATGGTATGTATAATGGTGAAAACAGGACGGGTGGAGGACGGCTGCGTTATTATCTCAAACCGGACGAAGATAAAGAGAAAGATCCGGCAGCAAATGAAATAAAGAATGGCAAGAAAAAAGGATCCAAATCAGAAGAAGAATCCGGAGATGTGGAAAAGGATGAGAAAAAAGTGAAATACGACAGCGTTAAAGTCGAAATATTCAATGCTGAAGGAGAGAAAATAAGAACCCTTATGGAAAAAGCTGATACCGGAGTGAACACTATTGTATGGGGTTATTTCAAAAAGGGAGTCAGATATCCCGGCAGGTATGCATTCGGCGGGGGACAGGGGGGAGGTAGATTTTCATCATCGGGAGCAGGACAGGAACCTCGTGGGTTTATTGACCTTCCGGGAACCTACAAGGTCGTCATGACCTGCGGAGACATCAAAGACTCTACCTCAATTACTACTGAATACAGTCCGTTAATGCCAATCGATATCAAAGGCCTTGAAAAGCAAGAAGTTATGTTTGACGAACTGAACGTTAAAGCCAGCCTTGTTTATAAGGCACTTGAAAGGTTGAATGACTCGAAAAAGGTTACCGACAATGTAATGTCACAGATAAAGGACAGGGATGAAGAAGACATAAAAGAACTGAAGAAGGAAACCAAAGCAATCCAGGATTCCATTAAAGCTCTCAATGAATTTATCTATGGCGAAAGCAGTGAGAAACAGGGAATATCTGATCGTTCCCAGGTAAATGTATCGAGTAAGCTGGGCCAGACACGGGATTTCCTGCTTTCCCGCCTTACGGGACCAACGGCAACCGAAGAGAAATTAATGGATGAGTGTGATATCATGGTGAAGGAAGCTATTGAAAAGGTCAATGTATTTTATACCACTCAATGGCCCGGATACCGGGAAAAAATTGAAAACACGCAGTTGATCCAATTCAGAGATTACGAACCGTTAAAGCTGGAGTGACTCGAGACAAAATTCTAATAATCAAACCCTTAGTTGCTTTTCACAAATACAAAATGAACAGTTGCCAAGGGTTTTTATTTGGTTTTAAAATATTTATAATCCTGATTCGTCTCTATTACTGAAAGAAGGATGATTTCAAAAAAATGACCGCAGCAGAACGAACACAAATTGATCAATTGGTAAGGCAAGAGCAGGTATTCGAAAGAGGAATGGAGACGTAAATTCAGAGAAAAAATGAACGGCATTGCCGATCAGCAGCAACAAACCGGGGGGGATACTTCATCATAGTCAGTTCCCGCTAAACTATTAAAAAGGCCATTGATCGTTATGATAGATGACTTTTTTTTATATTTGATTGTATCAAATGTATCTTATCCCGCTGAATGAAGAAGAAACCTTATATGAATCCCTATCTGGCTGGTGTATTACTGGGACTGGTTCTGTTGGGGGCCATGTACCTTTCGGGAAGGGGATTGGGTGCAAGTGGTGGGATCAAATACCTGGTTGTATCTGCAGTAGGCGCACTGGACATGGAACATGCTCTTAAGTCACCTTATTATGCAAGGTATTTTACTGGTGACGAAGGTCCGTTAAATAACTGGCTGGTTTTTGAAATCCTTGGGATGCTAATAGGAGGAATGATCTCAGGTGCCATCTCAGGAAGGTTGAAATTCAAAATTGAAAAACCTGATCATGTGTCACCTCTCAGACGGCTGATTTTTGCTTTTCTGGGCGGAGTATTTTTTGTATTTGGCGCACAATTGGCCAGGGGATGTACCAGCGGTGCTGCCCTTTCAGGTATGGCAGTACTCACCGTTGCAGGTTTCGTAACAATGATGGCCATATTTGGATCAGGGTATTTATTCGCATGGTTCTTCAGGAAAAACTGGATATAATGGGTCCAATATTAACATCCGGAGATTTCGCTGCGTGGGTAAGCCTGCTTATCGCCTTTCTTATAGGTATCGGTTTTGGTTTTGCGCTTGAACAGGCTGGTTTTTCCTCCAGCAGAAAGCTAGCAGGTATGTTTTACGGGTATGATGCAACTGTGCTAAAAGTGTTTTTTACCGCAGCCATTGTAGCCATGGTGGGAGCGAGGATTCTTAATGCGCTCGACCTGCTGGACATGAGTCTGGTCTTTCACAATCAATTCTATATTCATGCTTCCCTGATTGGAGGCATTATCATGGGAGCTGGTTTTGTCATGGGAGGCTTTTGTCCGGGTACAGGTATTTCAGCCCTTGCCATTGGCAAAATAGATGCCCTGTTTTTTCTCCTGGGTGGTGCGGTTGGAGCATTCATATTTGCTGAAAGCTATGGACTCCTGGAAAAAATCCACATGGCGGGTTACCGTGGACCCGTTAAATTGTCCGAAGCAATCGGATTGAGCGACGGGGTTTTTATCCTGATCGTGGTTGTAATTGCTGCCGGCATGTTCTGGCTGGCAGAAAAAGCAGAAAAGAGATTCGCGCGACCTGAAATAACAAGTGAACTGTAATGAGAATCTATGTTTCCATTATCATAATTGGCCTGGCATTTATTGGTGCAATATTGCCTGAGAGAAATACTTCCAGGGGCGAACTGAAACCTGAAGAGGTATTGGATATCGCACTGTCAGGGGAACAGTATTTTACAGTCGATGAGGTGGCCCGCATGGTGGTTCAGGAGGATACAACATTTTTGCTTATCGATGTCAGGTCCTCTGCCGACTACCAGGAGTGCCATATACCGGGAGCCCTTAACCTTCCTTTACAAGACCTGTTTAATCCCGATTGGTTAGGATACCTCGACCAACCGGCTGTGAAAAAAATATTCTATTCCAATGGGAACCATTATGCACATGAAGCGTGGATTGCGGAGATACAAAAAGGTTACGAAAACAGCTGCATAATGAAAGGGGGATTGAACGAATGGTACAGGACTGTTATGCTGACCGAATTTTCCGGAGAAAAAATTTCACCCGGCGAGAATTTCAAATTTGAAATCCGGTATAAAGCGCGAAACCATTTCAATAAAATGAATAGTCTTCCTGATAGCCTGAGATCAACCTTTCTGACAATTAAGAGATCAAAAGAGGCGGAGCTTGTGGGAGGCTGTGAATGAAGAGTCCACAAGTCGCAAGTCTTCAAGTCTGCAAGTGTGAGAATTGAGTAATGGGCACGGAATCTTGTTGAACTCAGAATAATGATTGCTCGGCACGCACAGGGCCACAATCACAACCGCCCTCGCGAATGAAACATTTAACGATTTTTGTTTTTTGAAGGAAAAACCATACCCTGATACTATTTATGACAAAACTCAAAATAAACAAAGGTCACTTTATCTCCTTCGCAATTCTGATTGGCCTGGCCATCGTTGTAGCTGCAGTAAAACCAGGCAAATCAGATTTCCAGCTATCGGCAGAGGAAACGCTTGAACAAACCGTTAAACGAAGCCATCTGGTCTCGGTAAACCGTTACAAAAGTCTCCTTGCATCAGGCACCAATCCGGTAATGCTTATCGACCTGAGATCTGCTGGAGATTATGAATCAGGACATTTACCTGATGCAATCAGCATGCCATTTGAAAAGTTACTCGACATGCAGTCAGTTAGATTGCTTAAAAAGGAGGATGTAATTAAGGTAATCTACTCCGACAGCAGTTTTAAAGCAGCCCAGGCCTGGGCAATCCTGTACCAGATGGGTTGCACGGATCTGGTCATTCTTGAAACAACCGGATCAATTGAAATCCTGGTTAATGATTGGTCTGGTGCAGATGCCCCCCTGATCTACAACGATGAAATGAAGCAGTTCACATTTGTCCCGGACAGAACAATTACTTCCGAACTAACCCTGAGTCAATAATCCCTACTTTCCTGTAACATAAGGAAAATCATTCACGAACTCTTCCGTAAAAGGCTGCCATGATAACGCCTCTCTCTCTTCCAACATCTTTTTATGCATGAAAGAGTTGTTCCCGGTGTTGTGCGACCTGGCATCATAACCGAACATCCTGAGGTAGGCCACCCCAAAAGCGGAATTCTGTCCTGTACCGCAATACATTACTACAGTGCGGTCAGTAGGAATTGTGGCCATTTCAGAAACAATACCCAGGGTTCCCTGTGGCTTATACCGGATAGCTCCCGGAATATGCCCTGACTCATATTTATCCCTTCTCTCGAAATTGATGATAAAATAATCCTCCGGATTTTTAAACACAGGATCGTCGTCAATAAAAACATTTTCCACTTCGGCAGAAAGCAATGTTCTTACACGGTGGTTGAGTATCTCAGCTCCCGTACTAAGACCGGTGGTCAGAACCGGCTGGTAAAGGGGTTCAGGTTTGGGATTTGTGGTGGTTTCAAGCTGATCGGCATATTTATTCGTTAATCCTTTGAGCCACCTGTCTTTGGCAAACTCCATATTCCACGAACTCATTCCCCATCTCATAGAATACACATTTCCATATCCCAGCAATCTAAACAAGCAGGTTACGTAGGCCGAGATATGCCCCCGGTAACAAACAAAGATTATTTTATCATACTGAAACGGAACAATATCATTCTCAAAATGGTCAGCCAGGTCACTCATCCTGATATTCACTGCGCCCTGAATATGCCCCATCTCATAATATTCAGGTAATCTGAGATCAATAACGTAATTATTTCCATCCAATTCTTCATACACCGTGGCTGCTTTTATCATACTTGGAAATTGCCTGCTGTTAACATAATCTCCCTGGTCCTGCAAATATTTCAGCAACAGGCCGGATTCGCCGTCAAATTCAGTCACGGCAAGCTGGGCATTTAGCTCCTGACCACCACTCGGTCCCTGTTTTCCGCCTCCACAAAATGGAAAAATAAAAACAAAAAGAAACAGCACCAATAGCAAGTACCAGCGTATCTTTGCTATCTCAGTTTTTATTCTCATATGGCATCCATAATAGCATTATACCTGAGTGTATCTTTAGAATGGCCAAGTTCATCGTAATTATACTTCGTAACTGCCACACCTGACCGTGGATGATCGATCAACTCACGGTCTATGTTCATTATAACCTGCTCAACCAAAGATCCGTGTTCATCATATACACTCTGGGTTACAGGATTTGCCATCCCCGAGAATGGTTCATCATCCTGGTCAAACATTACGTGCTCAATCTGGTTTCCTTGATCATCATACTTGTTCTCAAAGCGTGCCCATCCCCAGTACAGATTCGATAGCTGCCCGGTGAGGCTATATACACCAAAAGCAGTAAGATCATCTGCTTCATTATAATTAAACGTGAAATAGGATACACCAATGTCCCCGCAATTTTCAACAGTACAATTGTACATGGTATCACCCTGGAAATTAGCCATCCGAGTTACTTTTCCTTCCTCATCATAGGTAA
>JADHVS010000266.1 GCA_016783865.1 Bacteroidales bacterium | reverse complement strand
CTTGTAATAGGTATTAAAAACAGTTCAAAAGGACCCGTTTTATACAGGCAGGAAAGGATTGGCAAAAACGGTAAACCATTTATCCTGTTCAAATTCAGATCGATGTATTTTGACGCTGAGAAGAACGGGCCCGAGCTTACCAGAAAAAATGATGCCAGGTTGACTTCGTTCGGCAAGTTCATGAGAAACAGAAAACTTGATGAGATCCCAAACTTTATTAATGTGCTCACAGGTGAAATGACGCTTGTCGGACCAAGACCCGAAAGACAATTCTACATTGACCAGATCGTGGAAAAAGCCCCCCACTTTATCCACCTACTCAAAGTTAAGCCGGGAATCACTTCATGGGGACAGGTTAAGTACGGATACGCTGAAAATGTAGACGAAATGATTAAACGGCTTGATTATGATCTGCTTTATATGCAAAACATGTCCTTGTTTGTTGATTTTCAGATTATTATCTACACTTTCCTTACTATTTTCGGAAGTAAGAACGTTTAGCCTACATCTTCAGAGCTAATCCCTCCAATGTAGCTTTCAACAACGGAATATATACGGGTCCATCCGGTTTAAGGATGCTTTCATAAAATATAACTTCACTGATTTCTGATACCAGTACAGGTTCGTCCTTGTATGCATCGATAAGATCCTCCAGAACTGAAATATCCCGTATCCATTTTATCCTTGCCATGGTCAGGTGAGGCCTGAATTCTCTTTTATCCGGAATAAATCCAAAAGGTTCAATGGTATTGTCCAAAGATTTTTTCAGATCTTTCAGCAACTCATTTTTTTCCAATCCGAACCAAATCACCCTTGGATCCCTGAAATTCCTGAATATCCCACAACCATGAAAGGTAAGTTTCAGAGGAGGAAAAAAACTTACGGCTTTTTCAATTTCATCTTTCAGACCCGGGATCTTATCTTCATTTGTATCTCCAAGGAAACAGAGGGTAATATGCATTGATTCCGGATCCACCCATTTTATCTTTTCGCGGGATAAATCCTCCCTGAAATGATTAAATATCTCCACCATACTTTCCCTGGGTAATATTTTGATCGCGATAAAGGTTCGTTTCATAGATTAGTACTTGAGATAAAAATTGAATAAATTTGTTAATAAGTTTCAAGTTGCAGCCTGCCTGCAGGCAGGGTTAAAAGTTGCAAGTTACTTAACTCGTGCAAACCTGCAACCTGTGACGTGTAACCTGTAACACTAAATAAATATGAATCCTAAGAAATTTGCAGTAGTTCTATCAGGCAATGGAGTCTTCGATGGCGCCGAGATCCATGAGGCCACGTTAACCCTCTATTTTATCAAAAAGCACGGTGCTGATTATGAGATTTTTGCGCCAGATATCCCTCAGTATCATGTAATCAATCACATAACCGGTGATGAGATGAATGAAACCAGGAATGTATTGGTGGAATCGGCCCGGATTGCGCGTGGCAAAATAAAGCCCTTATCGGAATTTAATGCAGGAGACTTTGATGTACTGATCTTTCCTGGCGGGTTCGGTGCTGCCAAAAACCTTTCTTCCTTTGCTTTTGAAGGCCCTCAACTAACGGTTAATGCTGATGTTGAAAAAGCATTGAAAGATATGGCAGCCGCAGGGAAACCGATCGGGGCGTTATGTATCTCTCCGGTGATACTGGCCAAAGTTTTTGGTGATGTGGAAATCACCATAGGACAGGATCCGGGAACGGCAGATGCCATTCAACAACTCGGGGCGAAGCATAAAAACACCGGTCATGGTGAGATCGTCATCGATGAGAAGTATAAGTTAGTCACCACTCCCTGTTATATGCTGGATGCCAATATTGTCCAGATCGGGGATGGTGCAGAGAAGGTTGTTAAAGCACTATTGGAGATGTTGTAGTTCGGAGATTCCAAAACGAATTTGGAATGGCTTCCAGGCAGGACTGTCAGATCTGGCCATTTTCAATCAAGACCACGATTTCCTCAATCTGACGGTCTTCACCATAAGGATCATAACCCATTTTAAGGTTGGAGCCAAACAACCTGGCCAGGGCCTGCCAGAAGAAGGCAGATACCCTTCCTCTTAATTCGGCCACCAGGTCATATGAGGTGTCACCTGTTTCACGGTATACAAGTTTGATCAGGATCTTTCCCTGGGTGACCGTCAGTTTCTTAAGATCTTCAGTATACTGGCCAAGTAATTCTTCTTCCACCACCTTAATATAATCCTTGCGCTCATTTTCCGTCTCCAGGGTAAGCATACGTATATTCACTTCCTCCAGTTTATCTCCTGCAAGTTTGGCCCAGGGATATGCCTTCTTGACATTGTGAACCAATCTTGTGTATTTTCTTTTCTGCCAGAGGTTCCTAAACTCCTTTTGCGGAAAAACATAAACCTCATCAATCTCTGAGACCCAGAGGGTATCGCCTTCCGTTATGATCCCCCTGGCAACATAAATATCGCCGGTTGTCAGGATCGTATCCTGAGTAAATCCATTCATGGGTATAAGCATGAATGCTAGTATGATGATGAATCTGAAATTCATAACATTTTTTCTATAACCTTCCAATTACTGTGCCAATACAATTACAAATTTACATCAGAACGTCAAATGCCAGCATAAGAAATCGAAAAAAAATTTTCCAACCAGGGCATTGACCTTCGACTGGAATGATCCGGATAGAAAATCGGTGAAGCCAGGTGCAGGAGCGAATGAGGTTTATGATGAAAAAACAAAATCTCAAACGGATGCTAAACCAACCGAGATAAGGATGATGAAAGACGGGCCGTATGTTGTTGAAGGAGATTTCACAATATTCGATAGCGAAGGGAATGAGCTGAAGAAAATGGCTATTACCTCATTCTGCAGGTGCGGACAATCGAACAGCATGCCTTTCTGTGATGGGACTCACAGGAAAATCAGTTTTAGTGACCAGTGCGATTAATCAAAAAAAATGGAAAATTCAGATAAGGCCGAATTCAGGGTAATAAAAAACGGCCCATTACAGGTAAGTGGAAATTTTGTTTTAAAAGGTCCTGGCGGAGTGCCGGTTGAAACCCGGGACAAGGCTTTTTTATGCCGTTGCGGAGGATCAAAGAATAAGCCTTTTTGTGATGGTTCACATAGCAGAGTGGGGCTAAACGACTAACGTCGTTCAGTGAGTGGTGAGTCGTGAATCGTGAGTCGTGAGTCGTGAGTCGAGGGTGTGAGTGAGAGTGTGGTGAGGGTGTGGCGACTTGCAGACTTGAGACTCGTAGACTCTTCCTAGACCGCTTGCCTCACCAAATCGGCAGCTTCTTTCAGGGTTATTGCAGACGAGACCTGCAATCCTGATTCATCAATCAGCTGTTTCGCTTCTTCTGCATTGGTTCCCTGGAGCCTGACAATAACCGGGATCTTGATATCACCAATAGATTTATAAGCATCAACCACACCCTGTGCTACCCGGTCGCACCTGACAATTCCTCCGAAAATATTGATCAGTATGGCCTTTACATTGGGATCCTTAAGGATGATCCGGAATCCTGCCTCCACAGTTTCTGCATTGGCTGTACCGCCCACATCAAGAAAATTGGCCGGTTCACCTTGCGATAATTTAATAATGTCCATGGTAGCCATGGCCAGTCCTGCCCCATTCACCATACATCCTACATTGCCATCCAGTTTAACAAAATTCAGATGATATTTTCCTGCTTCTACTTCCGCAGGATCTTCCTCGGTAATATCACGCATTTCTGAATAATCGGGATGCCGGAACAATCCATTATCATCCAGTGTGATTTTAGCATCAGCAGCAAGAACCTGGTTATCAGAGGTTTTAATAACAGGATTTATCTCAATCAAAGAAGCATCCGAACCGAGGTATGCGTTGTAAAGGGCCATCACAAATTTTGTCATTCGCTTGAAGGCATCACCCGACAATTTCAGGTTAAATGCAATGTTCCGCGCCTGAAAGGGTTGCATTCCAACGGCCGGATCAATCTCTTCCCGAAAAATAAGATGCGGAGTTTTTTCAGCCACTGCCTCAATATCCATACCTCCCTCAGTAGAGTACATGATGATATTCCGACCGGTAGACCGGTTCAGCAAAACACTGATATAATATTCTTTGATTTCATCGGGACCAGGATAATATATACCCTGCTCAATCAGTAACTTGTTGACCTTTTTGCCTTCCGGACCTGTTTGATGGGTAACCAGGTTCATGCCAATGATTTCACCGGCAAACTTCTTTACATCATCGTAAGATTTGGCAATCTTCACACCACCGCCTTTTCCCCTTCCCCCGGCATGGATCTGAGCTTTCACCGCCCAGGTATTGGTGCCGGTAGATTCCTGGATCTGACGTGCGGCATTAACTGCCTCATCCGGAGCAGTCACTACTGTACTTTCCGGGACGGGTACTCCAAACTGTTTCAGTATGCTTTTTGACTGGTATTCATGAATATTCATGGGATTGAAATTAGAGATTTTGTAAATACCGAAATTATCTATTTTTTTTTAACTTCAGCAATCTTTAATCCTATTGATGAAATTGAAATGATGAGGAAGCTGAAAAACAGTGAACTGAACAGGTTAAGCGTGGAGGATTTTAAGAAGGCAGGCAAGTCGCCTTTTTCAATTGTGCTTGACAATGTCAGGAGCCTGAATAATATCGGATCGGTTTTCAGGACAGCAGATGCCTTCCTTATAGATCAGATATATTTATGTGGAATTACTGCCACTCCTCCCCACAAGGATATTCATAAAACTGCACTGGGTGCCACAGATTCTGTCGATTGGAAATACCTGAAACAAACGGCCCTTGCAATGGATGAGCTGAAGCAAAAAAATCACTGCATAGTTGCCATTGAACAAACCGAAGAAAGCATACCATTACATGAATTCTTTATCGAACCTGACCGGAAGTATGCATTTGTATTTGGACATGAAGTCAGGGGGGTTGACCAGGATATAGTGAACCTGGCAGATGTTAGCGTTGATATACCGCAATTCGGGACCAAGCATTCCCTCAATATATCGGTAAGTGTTGGAATTGTCTTATGGCATGTATTTCAGCAATTTCAAAAACTTACTGATTCCAGGTCATTCTGAACTAGTTTCAGAATCTCCCTTAATCTTTTAAAAGATCCTGAATCAAGTTCAGGATGAATTAAAAAAAAGCGGACCGCTTTTCAACGGCCCGCTTTGGCTGATATATATCCCAAGTAATTACTTAACGATCTCTTTAAAAGCAGCATCTTCAAAGAACTCTCTGAATTCCAGATCCTTTGCGGCACGTGCCTTGAGCTTAGGTTCCTTGGCAACGGCAGTTCTCAGTGCATTGAATACTATTTCAGGATTACCATCCCTGGCACCGGCAACAGCCTTCACGTAAAAAGCTCTACCTGCAGGCTCTTCAATTTTATCAATGACTTCGATAGCCTGTCCGTATGAGCCAAGCAACACTTTAGTGAGGGCTGAATTAACGCTGACAGTTCCACCATAAAAGTTTTGAGCAGCTTCATAATCACCTTCAATGATCTTAATGATACCGAGGTTATAATTAACTTCCTCACCGGCTCCCATGGCTGAAGTAAATAGTTCTTCAGCTTTCTCAAAATCCTTTTCAAGCATTGCAATCACACCGAGGTTGTTTTTTATAATGTTGTTATCCTTTAGCTCCTGGGCAGTCTCTAATGATTTCTTAGCACCAGAAAGATCACCCTGCATAATCAGAACACATGCAAGATTGTTATGTGCCCTAAAGCATTTCGGAGCAATTTCAACTGCTTGCTTATAACAGGCGAGTTTGGTATCGAGTTCCTTGAAAAGGTTGGCAGCATAGAGCAATTCCTCAAGATTAAGGGTAG
>JADHVS010000265.1 GCA_016783865.1 Bacteroidales bacterium | reverse complement strand
CCGGCGTTAAGAATGGCCCTGCAAACACGCGAGCAGCATATAAAACGTGAACGCGCAACCTCTAACATCTGTACTGCCCAGGCGTTGCTTGCTTCAATGGCTGGCATGTATGGTGTATATCATGGTCCGGATGGTTTAACACGGATTGCACAACAGATCCATTTACTTACCACCACATTATCTAAGAGGTTAAAAGAGCTGAACTATAAAGTGATTCATGATCAGTTCTTCGATACATTGCGGATCCATCTTCCCGACGGAGTAACGGTAAAAGATCTTGAACGGAATGCTTTAGCCAGGGATATTAATCTGTATTATATTGACAAACAGTCTGTTCAGCTTAGCCTGGATGAGACAACCACGCTGGATGACCTGCATACTCTTCTGGAGATATTTGCTGTTCCGGTAAAAGGGAAAACAGGAGTTCTGGAGCAGGTTGCCAAAGGTGATATCCATGATGGGATTAAACGAACCTCAGATTTCATGACCCAGGATGTGTTTCACCGTTACCGCTCCGAGACGGAATTGATGCGTTACATTAAAAAGCTTGAGCGGAAGGATATTTCACTTACCCATTCAATGATCTCTCTTGGTTCATGCACGATGAAACTGAATGCTGCGGTAGAAATGCTGCCCCTTAGCTGGCCTGAGTTTGCCAACCTGCATCCGTTTGTCCCCCTCAACCAGGCTGAAGGATACCAGGAACTGATCAATGACCTGGCGAAGGATTTAAAGACGATCACGGGTTTCGATGAGATCTCATTTATGCCTAATTCCGGCGCATCGGGAGAGTATACAGGCCTTATTGTCATCCGTGCATATCACCAGAGCAGGGGCGATCATAACCGGGATGTATGCCTTATCCCGGCCTCGGCCCATGGCACCAACCCGGCCAGTGCAGTAATGGCAGGCATGAAGGTGATAGTGGTTGATTGTGATGAAAAGGGTAATATAAACCTCGATTGCCTTGCATCTTTGGCAAAAGAGCATAAAGATAACCTGGGCGCTTTTATGATCACCTATCCATCCACTCATGGCGTTTTTGAAGAGGAGGTCAGGAAGATGATTGATGTGATCCATGAATACGGTGGACAGGTTTATATGGATGGCGCCAATATGAATGCGCAGGTGGGACTGACCAATCCTGCCGTGATTGGAGCCGATGTATGTCATTTAAACCTGCATAAGACATTTGCCATACCACATGGCGGCGGGGGTCCCGGGATGGGACCGATTGCTGTCGCCGGGCACCTGGTGGAATTTCTGCCCGCTCATCCCGTGATAGCAACAGGTGGGATAAATGGTATACCTGCTGTTTCCGGATCTCCCTGGGGCAGTGCATCCATCCTGACTATTTCGCACGCCTATATTAAGTTAATGGGCGGGGAAGGATTAACCTATGCAACGAAGATGGCTATCCTGAATGCCAATTACCTGGCATCATCCCTGGGTGAGCATTATGATATTTTATATAAAGGAAAAAATGGATTCGTGGGCCATGAGATGATTCTGGAATGCAGGAATTTCAAAGAACTGGCTAACATAACAGAGGCCGATATTGCGAAACGTTTGATGGACTTTGGTTTTCATGCACCTACGCTTTCATTCCCGGTTCACGGTACCCTGATGGTGGAACCTACTGAGAGTGAATCGCTCGGTGAGTTAGACCGCTTTATCTCAGCCCTGGTTGCCATCCATAAGGAGATAATGGATATAAAAAACGGGAAATCCGATCCGAACGATAATCCGCTGAAAAATTCTCCGCATACCCAGTTAGAGGTTACGCGTGACGACTGGCCGCATCCCTACACAAGAAAACAGGCTGCCTTCCCTCTGAAATGGGTGGAAGAAAACAAATTCTGGCCGGCAGTAGGGAGAGTGGATGATGCCTATGGGGACCGGAACCTGGTGTGCACTTGTTTACCCACAGATGCCTACAAGAAATAGTCCACGAGTTTTCTGGTCTGCAAGTCTTTGTGAGTGTGAGGCTTGGGACTTGTTTACTATTACTTGAGGAGTTGTGGACCCGGGACTTGCAGACTCTTAAGCTTCATTTACCTCTTCCAGGAACTTTTTATAGAAAAGGACGTCCATTATGTTTTTTTGGTTATTGTATGACCAGCCTTTCGATGACCTCCTGGTTCCCGTTGCCGGCTTTCAGAAGATAGAATCCTGAAGGAACTATTGACAGATCCAGGGTGTAGGTGAAATCAGGATCAGGATTAATCAAATCCTGTCTGAGGATGAGCCGGCCTGTAAGGTCGAATAGTTGTAGTTCAAAACTTGCTTCTGCCGGATAACGGGAAATGTTTCCAATATGAATATAAAGCAGATCATTGGCCGGATTTGGGAATAACTCCATCTGGAAATGCCGGGCCTGGTATTCCTGGTTAGATGTGAATAAATTAGAAGCACCGGGAGTGTATTGGACCATCATGTTCCAGCTGGATGCCCCATCCGGGTACCGGCCAAATGATTGATCGGTTGTTTGTGGTCCGAATATGACTGAATCGATCCAGGTGAACTGATCCTGAAATATAGTAGATATACCAATTTCCTCCCCTATGGCACCTAGCCTGAAGTTCAGATGAAGAGGTCCCTGCATGGTATCCTGGTCGGCAAATAGTACCAGGTATTCTCCGGAATGGATGGTGGTCTGATCGGGATAAGTATCAGGGATCTTCCATTTGAATGGATCATTAAGATCATCGGTAAAATAGAATCCAGCCAGGTTTACTACCTGTTGTCCTGCATTAAAGATCTCGATCCAGTCTTCAAATTGGCCAGATTCATCCGGATATGCCGTTAGATTGTCAGCCATGAATTCATTAATAATGAGTTCTGGTATTTCATCTGCTGTTTTAAAAACGGGTTTGATAGAAATTCCTTCAGAAGGTTCGAAGTTAATCCGGGAGCCATACAGAAAAGTTGTTTCACCAGCAGAGTAATAATTACCCGAAAGCTCCAGGTCAAAGCTGATATCCGAACTTCCCGGACCTGACTGATGGATTTCAACAGCAATGTAATTGGTTCCCGTTTGGATTGGCAACTCATCCAGCTGGTAATTGAAATAAGAAAATTCTTCATCACCACCGACAAAGGTTAAAGAATAGGTGTCGTATCCGATATCTCCTGATGGCATGTTTGATCTGAGTACTTCTTCACCATTTACATAGATAACTGCTCCATCATCGCGCATAAGGTTAATTGTAAAACCTGTAAAGTTTGAGATATCTGTTACTTCAAATTCATTGCGGAAATAATAGGTAATGTATTTATTGTCGGGATCGGGACCGTAATTCAGGACAGTGGTTTCATTATTATCTCCGTATCCCAGTTCGGCCGGGCCCTCATCCCAGGAGGCGTCATTAAAGGCTTCGAGGTTCCAGCCTGCTCCGGGGGAATAACCTTTATCAAAATATTTCCAGGTTGAACGGCTGGGCAGCAGGACTTCCTGATGAAAGCCACCGGATGATAATTCCCAATGTGAAAATGTATTTTCAGCTGCTGGCAATGCTTCAAGCTCCATGGGAAATCCTTTAAAGAACCTTCCGGATAAACCATCAGCAGGGATTTCAAATCCATTCACTATAACTTTTCCGGAAGTATCACTATTTTCAATTTTGAGCATTATTACATCCCCGAGAGAGAAAAAACGCCTCATGTTTTGCCAGACAAAATCCGGACGCAGGCGGGCAAATTCCCTTAGCTGTTCAATATTAGCCTCCCATTGTTCTATGGACCAGGGCTGATGCCACCGGTTGAAATGAACAGGGAAATCACCGGCGATCATTCCGTAGATCGAGTCGATCACCTGTACAACCCTGTCTTCATGAAAAGTTGTATTCAGGTGCATCATATATTTCCGGATGAATTCATCCCGGAATCCTTCATTTTCAAATAATCTCCTGATAATCAGGGTAGACCATGGAGGATTAGGCCAGGACGGTCCATTTTCGGCAGTTGAAAAACTGAACATATCCTGTGCCGGTTCGAAACCATACAAACCCATGCCGAAGTCAAGGTCAAACAGGATCCAGCGCCATTTGCCATCCGTAGTATTCTGACGCCAGTATTTCAGGTTATTACCTGGCCAGTCATCATTCCCGAAAAACATTTGCGTCATCAGGTAATTCATGTATTCATACACATCCATTTTACTTGCCACCCAATCATAATTTTCCTGCGGGGAGAGGCTGTTTGTTGCCAGGTAGTTATTCAACTGGGAATAATTAGTGTATGTTCCGGCGAAAACCTGGTTCCTGTTTTTAATGAAGTCAATTTCCTCCGGTGGGATCCTGTAATTAGAATAGATATAATGTTCATTGAGCTTCTCTCTCAGGTTGTGAATTCCCCAGTATTCCCCGTTGAGGAATATGTGAACCGGTTCAAAAGCCTGTACATCCAGGTCCATGCGACCTTTTACGACAGCCTGCATCACTCCGTCCCTGATCATGGTATATTGAAAATCATTTCCCGAGTTACGGAAGACCAGTTCCTTGAACCAGTCGATATCCTTTTCCCGGAAAAAGGGATACCTGATTTCGTTGGCGCCATACTGGCTGCGTGCATAAAACGCCAGCGATTTCATCTCGAATCCCCGGCTGCATCCCCCGAAGATCTTTGTCCCTCCGTCGATATGAAGGATACGTTTCCCGGTAAGATCAAAATATTCCAGGCTGAGGGGGCGTTCCCAATCCTGGTTAAAATTCATTGGCTGGTCATTACAATACCCCGGGATGCCATTCAGTCCCTGAACATAGATACCAGTATAGTCATCCCATAGATTGGGCGGATCAGTTGTCAGAGAAAAAACAGGTAGGTTAAATGTTTGCCCGATAATGTAAGTTCCTGTTTCTATCCAACCTGGTTCATAACCTGCAGCCCATATTTTTGTCCTGATCACTGTATTTGAATTCACAGCCAACGGTCCACTATAAATATCAGAATTTTCACCTGGCTCAGATCCGTCGAGCGTATATCGAATGGTGGCACCTGTTCCATGCCATGAAAGTATTACATTTTGGGGACCAGGGTATAAACCAGGTAACGGATCGAATTGAATTCCGAAGGCCAGTTTATAGCCTGAGTTATGATCATTTATACTACCTGGTGTGGGATTGGACAAATACACATGTTCACCGTCATTGTTATTCCCGAAGGCCACATTTTCAAATTGCCGGCTGAAGGTAATTGAATCAATCATTTGACCTGTTCCAAGGTTGGTCAGGAAAATTGATTCTCCGGCTACATCCAGTTTAAAGGTGGCGTGTAATCCGGCGACTGGCCGTTCTGGCTGGTCGGCCCATATGATAAGATATTCACCCGGACCGATTATGGTTCCTGACGGGAATATCCATTTTCCCGGATCAATGTATTCATCACTAAGCGAAATGTATGTCAGGTCATAGGGTTTTTCACTGGTGTTGTAAAGTTCAATCCAGTCGGTATATAGTCCTGTTTGAGGATTCAGGATGGTCGAGGTGTTGTAAGCCATTACCTCATTAACAATCACCTGGGTCTGTCCGGAAACCAGAAAAATGAAGAGGAATACGATATAAAAAACAGTTCTTTTCATTACACTACCGCATATTTACGAAAATAAATGGAAATAGTTCGTGATTTTTGATTCCTGGTTCATTAATATTAATTCCTACGGTATTAATTCTATTAGTATATTGCGCTACATTGACTCTCCTTGCAGCAAGCTGCGAGGAATCATCGATCTTTATATAAATTTTTAATTGCGCTCGCTAACCCCGCAGCAAGCTACGGGGAAACGAGTTCCTGAGTTCGGCGAAGCCAAACAAACCTGTGAGTTCGGCGAAGCCAAACAAACCTGTGAGTTCGGCGAAGCCAAACAAACCTGTGAGTTCGGCGAAGCCAAACAAACCTGTGAGTTCGGCGGAGCCAAACAAA
>JADHVS010000264.1 GCA_016783865.1 Bacteroidales bacterium | reverse complement strand
GTGAAAATCCAAACGTCTGCACAATGCGGAATGTGCAAGGACAGGATTGAAGAAACCCTGGCATTCGAAAAGGGCGTTAAGAAATCCGAACTGGATCTGGAGACAAAAACAGTTACGGTTTGGTTTAAGTTATCAAAAACAAATGCGGATAATATCAGGTTGGCTTTAACAAAAGTAGGATATAATGCTGATGATATGCCGGCAGATCAGAAAGCATACCAAAAACTACCAGCCTGTTGCAAAAAACCAGACGACCCTGACCACCAATCTCATGGACAATAATCTTCCTGCCACACCCCTCACCCAACACCCGCACCCACGACTCACTTCTTAGATGCCTGTGCTGCGACGGCTGCAGCTTTCTTTGCAATTTCATCTTCGTCGCCCAGGTAGTAATGGGTAATGGGCCTTAGATTGGCATCCAGTTCATAAACCAGTGGAACACCTGTAGGAATGTTCAGTTTGATGATGGCTTCCTCGGTCATTTCATCCAAATACTTAACAAGTGCCCTCAGGCTGTTCCCGTGTGCCGAGATCAATACTTTCTTTCCGGACTTTATCGCTGGGGCAATTTCCTTGTGCCAGAAAGGAAGAAAACGCGCCACTGTATCTTTAAGTGATTCAGTACTGGGTACATCTTTATCATTCATGTCCTGGTAACGGGCCTGGTTACCGGGATATCTCTCATCTGATTTTTCAAGTGCCGGTGGTGGGATATCGTAACTTCTTCTCCATATTAAAACCTGCTCTTCGCCATGCTTTTCAGCAGTCTCTGCTTTATTCAATCCCTGAAGGGCTCCGTAATGTCTTTCATTTAATCGCCAGGTTTTAACATCCGGGATCCATAAAAGATCCATTTGTTCAAGGGCAAGCCAGGTAGTTCTCAGGGCACGCTTCAGCACGGAGGTAAAGACTATATCAAAAGTAAATCCTTTTTCTTTCATGATCTTTCCGGCACCGGTGGCTTCTTCAATTCCTTTTTCGGTCAGGTCTACGTCGGTCCAGCCCGTGAAACGGTTTTCCTTGTTCCAGGCACTTTCTCCATGACGCAACAATACAACTTTATACATGATCTGTTTTATTAATGGTTAATTTGTTTGGATTAATCCGAAAAATGATCCTGAAATTTTTCACAAATGTAAGGAATCTGCCATCAAATCATTCAACGGGACCGCCATAATTATAACCCAGGCTTTCGATTTTTTCCCTTACTTTTTCCAGGTCGAAATACTCGCCGGATATGCTTACCTTGTTTTTATTAAGATCGGCTTCAACAGATTCGATTCCATCTATTTTACCGACGTTTTCTTCAACAGTGGCCTTACAATGATTGCAGGTCATACCGGTTACAATGATCTCATATTTTTTCATGGAAGGATGAATTTTTGTTGTTGTCTTTTTCTTAGGTTTAAATACTCCGGGAAAATATTTGCGAAACAAAGCATTTAAAACAAGCAATCCAAGTACTATTCCTGATCCGGTGTGCAGCCAACCCGGAAGAATATCGTGGGCATGTTCCCCTCCATGAATGGTTTTTATAGCGTTCAGGAACCATTCCCTGGGCAGGAATTCATTCACCAGGATCCCGAAAAAGAGTGCGCCGGCAATAATTGAAAAGAGATATATGAAAAGAGATTTTCTGCCAAACACTTTACCGATGACGGTCATCGTAGCAGCATTGGTTGCCGGACCGGCCATCAGAAAGACAATGGCGGCTCCCGGTGACAAACCTTTCAACATCAATATGGCAGCAATGGGAACCGATCCGGTGGCACAAACATACAATGGGATTGCAGCAACCAGTATCAGAACCATTTCGAGGTATTCGTTTCCGACATATGCCGTGAAAAAGGTTTCAGGCACCAGTATCTCTATAAGCGCGGCAAGATGTAATCCAATAACCAGCCACTTGGCAATATCTTCCATGAATTCAACAAAACCATAACGCAGCATCCCAAACAATGACCTGTCGATATTATTCTCCTCAATGACCTCGTCCTTTTGTGGTCCACCCTTTTTCCTGTCTGTATCAAAGAAATTGGTCAGGAATCCACCAAAAATCCCTGTAAATAATGCGATGATTGGCCTGATAATGGCCATCGGTAAGCCGAGCAGGCTGTAAGTAACCAGGATGCTATCCACCCCGGTCTGGGGTGTGGATATTAAAAATGAGGTGGATGATCCCTTCGAAGCGCCGCTGTTGTAAAAGGATATCCCGGTAGGAATTACACCGCAGGAACACAGGGGAAGCGGGATGCCTATCAGGGCGGCATTGATAACAGAAGCAGTATTGGGCTTACCAAGATATTTATAAACCTTTTTCCTGGGAAACCATACATATAAAATACCCGCAAACAGGAATCCCAGCAGCAAATAGGGCGCCATCTCAAGGGATAGTTCCACAAGGGCATCACCAAAGTCAAGCAGGTATTTTATCACGATCTCCATTTCTCAGTAAAGGAGGGCAAGGTATTAAAATTGGGTGTAAAGAAAATAAATGCGAAAGGGTTTAACAACTGTTTATGTCCGGATTAGTAACCGATAAGGATAAAGACCGGTGAAATTGACAAAAACATATACCATTCCACAGGAATTTGTAATTTCATTGCCGAAACAACAAACCAGCAAAATGAGATATCCATGCATTTTAATCCTTGTTATTTCATTTATATTCTTTTCCTGCGGCAGGAATAATGAAACCATTATTCATGGGACAATCACCAATCCCCGAGATTCAATCTTAATAATTAACGACAGCACAATTCGGATATCCGAAACTGGGGAATTCAGCCATGGTTTTAAAATTGAAGAATCCGCAGATATTGAGTTTTATTACCAGGATGCGGAACTATTGCTTTACCTCCAACCGGGAGAGGAACTGTTTATGACTTTTGACGGGAATGATATTATGAATACCATTCGGTTTGAGGGAACAAGCGCAGAAGTTAATTATTTCCTTATATCACTGGCCCGGTATTCCATTGAGGTTAGTCCATGGTTCGAGCATAACTGGTACTTCCTGTTTACAAAAAACGAAACAGACTTTATTCATATAATTGACTCATTGCAAAATGGATTTCTTTCTGTTATCGAAGACTTCCAGGCCCGTCATGATTTTTCAGATTCGGCATTTATAAAAGGAATAATTGCCGATACCTACTTTTCATTCAACCGGCTGATATTGTTTTATCCTTCTCAGCATGAAGAATTTACAGGACTGGAGACATCCCTTAGCCATCACACAATCGAACGTTTAGTACAAACGGATATAAATGATCCCGGTTTCCTTGAACTGGATCATTATGAAGATTACTGCAAGGACTGGATCGAGCTTAACCTGCAAAAACTCATGGAAAATAGTTCAGATCCCGGGAATTATTATATCAGGCGCATGGATGAATTATTCCGGCTGCTGCCTGAAATATTTACCAATAAGGAACTCCTTGATTTCTGGCTTGCCGGATACCTGTCGGGACACATTGCGAATTACGGGACCAGTAACAGCAAGGATTATGTTGACCGGTTCTATGCTATTTGTTCGACCGGGAAATATAAACAGCAGGTTGAAAAAGCATATCAGGACCGGCTGGATGACAACGGGGACCACTCGGTGGAAATCTTTAAAACAATCGAAGGATTTCATCTGGAAGCACACATTTTTTCACCCTGGGCCAGTATACCGGCACAAAAAGTACCGGGGATAGTAATATTCCATGGCGGCGGATGGGCCGCGGGTAATCCATCGTGGGCTTTTTCCAGGGCGAGGCATTTTGCCCGGAAAGGCATGATCGCCGTTGCTGCCCAGTACAGACTTTCCAACCAGTCCGACATCACCCCAATTGAAGCAATGGAAGATACCCGTGATATCATCATCTGGATGCGGTCGAAGGCAGATTCGCTTGGCCTGCAAACCGATAGCATTGTGGCCTGGGGCTGGTCGGCCGGAGGGCACCTTGCAATGGCAGCGGCCATATTCCCTGGACCACCTTCAGATAGCAACCGGCCGGAACCTGATGCCCTTATTCTGGTTTCCCCGGCTGTTGACCTGTATAATGACGGATGGTCGCAATTTTTATTAGGAACAAGGGCTGATATCAGGACCATCTCCCCGGTGGATAATGTAAGAAAAAACCTTCCCCCAACGATCATATTGCAGGGCCGCGACGATACAGTTACACCATTGAAAGGAGCCCGGTTGTTTTATGACCGGATGATAGCTGCAGGAAATGATTGTGAATTATGGATATATGATGAGGTGGGACACCTGTTTACTCCAAATACCATGCGGGATGACGGCTGGCCTGTGCCCGATCCGCATGTCCAGCAGGAAGCCTTTGAACAGGCAGATATTTTTCTTAAGAAAAGAGGATATTTAAAATAAGGTTGCGAGGTATTGGGTAAGCAGTTAGATATATACTCACTTATCAGGCAAGGATAATTAATATTTTGTCAGGCAATTATGTGCTGATAGCATATTAACTCGTACCCCGCAACTCGCAACTTGCCACTCAATATAGAAAACCAACCCAGAAGGAAAGCATATGAATATCAGAATAGCACGACAAGAAGACCTTCCGGCCATAGTTAAGATATACAACCAGACAATCGCAACTAAAAACTCAACTGCAGAGATCGTTACTGTTACCGTTAGGGATAAAACAGACTGGTTCTATCAGCATATCCCTGATAAATACCCGTTATTCGTTGCAGAAGTAAATCATTCCGTAGTAGGCTGGGCCTCGTTGAGCCCATACCGGCCTGGCAGGGATGCATTCAGGCATGTGGCAGAAATCAGTTTTTACCTTCATAAAGATTTTCAGGGAAAAGGCCTTGGCACAGCCCTGATTGCTTATGTCCTCGAAAAGAGCAGTGAATTCCATTTCCATCAGTTAATAGCAATGGTCCTCGATAAAAACACTCACAGCATTCACCTGCTGGAAAAATTTGGTTTTAAGAGATGGGCCTATATGCCCGGCCTGGCAAATTTCGACGGCCAGGTATGTGCCCACGTATATTATGGCCTGACCATGCTGAAAGAAAAACAAGTTTGAAATAAGCGTAAGCTTACTTTTTCAGCTGGTAATTATTAAACAGCTCAGTATCAGCAGTTATTACTAAAACATTTGCATTAACCGGCTTTATCAGCAGGTCATCAATCGTAATGTATTTTCCCGTTACAACCAGCTGGTATCGCTTGCCCTTCTCAAAATCAACATCTGCAGATAAACGGGCCCATTGACTATATACATTATGCAGCTCCCTGTTTTCAAATTTTGTTTTTACCAGCAGCTGACCTTTCTCATCCCATACATATAAAACAGGCTGGGGCATGTTATCAGTACGGGAATCGATAAACATCCAGAATGAAATCTCTGATTTCCAGGCAACGGAATCAACCTCAAATACATGGTTCAGGATCTCCGCCTCCCCCTGCTTTTTATATATAGCCCCCGATCCTGAAAAAGTAATATCCGAACTGCTGTTTTCAAATCCATTATAGTATACCAGTTCCGGATCGGTATCTGAACAAATATTTCCTTCACAGGTCAAGCTGTCCCTGATCTCTTCAGCATGTTGCAGCCAACCGGAATATCCGGTGTTAAATGCCTTCACGGGAAGGATCGACAGGGTAATGTAATCATCTTCCCAGAAATCACGGGCCATGGATTTAATCCTGGCCTCCCTGTTGTTAAGCTGTTGTTTGGATGACACCAGGAGGACAGGTTTATTATTCATGTCATCCAGCCTGGTTTTGTAAATAGAAGAATCTGCCAGTAATTGTATGCTGCTCAGTGCATGTGTAAAAGACAGCCTGGGAGAAAAGCTTTGAATCAGGGGAATACCCGTGTGATATGAGCATTTCATTGCATCGGTAAAAGCTGTCAGGCCCCTTTCATGCATCAGCTTATCGCCCGAGGTACCAGCA
>JADHVS010000263.1 GCA_016783865.1 Bacteroidales bacterium | reverse complement strand
GGATTCGCTTCGAATCCGGAAAATCTCTGGCAAAATCTAAAAACCACAATTCAGGAAGAGGGAATTGAAGCGATATGGATAAACGGGAAATGCGAAATCCAGGTTGAATTTTCAAAAACCGACTACCCTGATGGTATTGGTGAAGATCACCTGGTTCATATCAATGAGCTGCCGGCGAAGATGCGGCAATCTTTCAATATAACCGACTGGAAAAGCCTGCGAAAACTCTCATACTCCGCCAACTCCAAAACCACATGGATGGTCCAGGTTATCTTAAGAAAATTGGAAAATTCTTCTGAAGTGATTTCAATATTTCCAGGAACATACGCCCCTCCGTTGCCGGATCTTGAATTGCAAAATGAAGATGATTATGCCAGAAGCCTCGAATTCTGGTGCTCGCATGTGGTATTGAAACCGTGAATCGAAGAACGAAGAACGAAGAACTATTCTATCCCAAATACTTCTCCAACAGCAGAATCAAATCAGCAATCTTAATAGGTTTGGAGATATAATCATTGCAGCCCGATTCCAGGGCCAGCTTTTTATCACTCAACTGGGCAAAGGCCGTCTGGGCAATGATGGGAACAGTGTTGTTTGCATCCCGGATCATTTTTGTTACTTCGAACCCGTCCATCCCGGGCATCCGGATGTCCATAAGGATCAGATCGTAATGATTCTCTTTTTTCAGGTGTTCAATGACCTGTGGTCCGTTTTTTACCCATACAATTTCAGCATTATATTTCTTCAAAATGGTCTCAAGAAAAATAAAACTGGATCCGTCATCCTCGGCTATCAGTATTTTTTTATTACTTAAATCGAGAGGTTTCCCCGCAGCATCGGCAAATACCTCCTGTTCTTCGATCTCTTCGGTCCAACCCTCTTCCAGGTCCTTGCTGCTTTCGGTTGTAATGCATTTCAGGTCAAAGTAAAAATCCGATCCCTGGTTTTCCTCCGATTCAACCTCCAGTTTCCCTCCCAGCTTTTCAACCAGGTTTTGAGAAATGGTCAATCCAAGCCCTGTCCCACCATATTCCCTCGTATGGGTATCATCCACCTGCCTGAACCGGTCAAAAACGATCTTCTGTTTATCTTTCGGTATACCAATTCCGGTATCTTTAACATAAAACCTGACCAAATTTTTTTCCCTGAAATCAAATCCCACCTCAATATATCCTTCAGTCGTAAATTTCAACGCATTCTGGATCAGGTTTACGATAACCTGCTTCAATCGTGACGGATCAGTATTCAGAATAACTTTCCTTTTCTTTTCCGGGATACTGATCCTGAACCTTAAATTGGGTTTGGCAGATAATGCGGAATCTTCTTTATACTCATCAAAGATCTCCTGGATAAAATGATATACATCAACAGGTTCCATCCTAATCAGCAGATCACCCGCCTCAATCCTGGAAATATCAATAATATCTGAAATAATCCTCAGCAGGTCGCGCCCCTTCGTATTAATAATATCGATATAATAGTTGCTTTGCTCTGGGGAAAGATTCTCCTCTTTCAGCAGCGAAGCAAATCCCAGGATAGCATTCATCGGGGTCCTGATCTCGTGCGACATATTCGCCAGGAAAGAACTTTTCAGATGGTCAGATAGTTCTGCCTTTTGCTTTGCAATTTTCAGGTTCTCCTCAAATTCCTTCCGCGATGTAATATCCTGAATAATGTATATTACATGGGAAGGGTTGCCAATATCATCTTTTATGGTGGAAACAGATAGCTGGTACCAGGAGCTTAATTCTCCATCATGTTTATATTCTAATTCACCCTGCCAGCTTTTACCTTGAGATACTGTTGTTAATATTTCAATCATCTGATCATTTGAGAAGGTTCCCGGGGAGATATTGGAAATATGCCGCCCGAGAACATCATTTTCCTCCATCCCACTGATAACATAAAACATATGATTGACATATTCCACATGCCCTTCGATATCTGTAAAAATAACCACCAGCGGGCTTTGCTCGATCGCAATGGATAACTGTTTAACCTGCTTTTCTGCTTTTTTGAGCTCTGAAATATCTAAAATCGATCCCACTATTCTCTCGGGTTCACCCTGATCATTCAATATGATCCTGGAGCTAAGCAGCCCGTCCTTGACCAAACCGTCTTTGTCTTTGATCTTAATCTTGTAGCCTTGGAGAAATCCATCTTTCCTGAGCTTTTTAAGCAAAATTTCCCTTTCCTTAAGATCTGCATAGAAGGTTGACATTGGCATGCCGATGATCTCTTCCCTTTTGTACTTGAAATATTGTTCAACAGAAGGTGAAACATTAAGCAGTACTCCATCCATACTGGCTTCATAAAAAACATCAATAATATTGTCGAAAACCCTTCTGTATTGCTGCTCACTTTCCCGAACGGCTTGTTCTGCAGCTTTTCTTTCAGTTATATCCTGGGAAAAAACACAGGCAAGCTCCTGGCCTTCAAATTGAATAAAATGAGCAGTTAATTCAACCGGATACAGTTCCCCGTTTTTCCTTTTATGAAATGATTCCTGCGTGTTGGTTTTTACTGACTTCAAGTGCTTAAAAAACTCCTTTGATTTGTTTTTTGGGAAATAAGGGTCGATATCCCAGGCCTGCATTGACAACAGCTCCTCGCAATCGTAGCCCAGTGCCACACATGCCGCCGGATTGCTATTGACGATTTTATTGTTCGAATCAAGCCAGTAAATCGGTTGTGAGTAAGAATCAATGGTGAATTGGGTCAGCCGCAGAATCCTGTTCATCCGCATCTTGCTGATGGCATTCCAGATAATGTCGCCAAAAACCCTTATCAGATCAGCCGTTTCTTTACGCCAATTGCTGTTTGTATTCCGTTTGCCCAGGAATCCCAGGGTGCCAACCGTGTTATTATCAGACCGGATCGGAATAAACATCAAGGGCCTGAATCCAAATTCATTAAACCATTTCAGTTCACCGGTCGCTTCCTTTGGGAAATCCTCTATTCTATTAAAGATCCCATTTTTAGCCTGTGCCATTAATGCCCTGATGTGTGTAAATTTATCAACCGGCATGGGTTTTTCCAGTGCTTCCAGCTTGTCTTCAGGATATTCCATCCATTCATGGGTTTTTATGATGGATTGTTCTTCAGGATCAAGCAGAAGAACAATGACCTTTACTGCACCAATAAATACTGAGACTTTTCCTATAGCTTCAATGATCAGGGTATCCGTTTTATCATCAGGTACATTGATAAAACTGGAAGATATCCCGGAAAGCAGCTTTTCAAATTCCAGCTGATAAGTAAGGAAACTTGCAATGTCCTTTTCGGGATCGATTTTGCGGGAGAGAACCTGAATACCCAATACATTGCCATTGTCTGCCACCAGCCCCATCCGTGACTCAACAAGTAAATGGTCCCCTGATCTGTTGGTAAAATCACCATGAATGATGTCAAATCCTTTTCCCGAGATAATATCCCTGATAGTTTTCTTATAAATTTCTCTGGATTGTCCTGAAATAAAATCTGCATCTGTAAAAATGGTCCCGACTAATTTTTCAGGCTTAATTCCGGTTAGTACTTCAGTGGCCGGATTACAATAAATAATTTTTCCTTTCTGGTCAAGGGTAATAAGACAATCCTTAAATATATCAAGGGATTGTCTGGCAATCTTTTCAATTAGCCTTTTGTTGCTCATTAGCAGTAGCTTGTGGTGTGAGCTCTTGTGTGTTTGTCAGATAAAAATGTTTTGTCAAAAATAATCAATATCAGGTACGGTCAAAGTAATATTGCCGTAATTTAACAAAAGTAAGGTAATGAGGACTTATATTTCAGGAATAGCAGGAAATCAGGGCTTGGTATAATCTGAATCTTCCTTAAGGTCCTTAACTATGTGTTGTTTTTCTTCGGTTGATAATCCGATGAAATTTACAGTTACTACGAAAAATGATGCAATACCTGAAATGACCATAAGATAAATAAATATATTGCCGAATGGTACAAGGTAATATAGTATCACAACAACCAGCGCGACCCAGACACCTGCACACCAGGGACATGTGATGATCTCCTTTATCACCTGGAAAACGTACAGTCTTGATCTGGATTTGATAAAATCACGGACAAGTTTAAATATTTTGTCGAAGACCAAAATCCTTGTCAATCGGTATGTCGCCAGGGAAAGGATTGCCAGATCCCATAACTTGATATCCTCAATCTTAATTCCTTTCTTGTTAAGGATATATCCCAAAAGAACTACAAATACTGCATAAAACACAGTGGCTATGAAATTCCATGATCTCTGCTGTGCTGAGGATTTGATATTCGGTACCATAACTGAATAATTATGATTAAAGAGAGGATGAATATAAACATTTTTTATTTCATCCCCAGAGCCCTGCCCTGTTCGAGCAGTCTGATCGCTTCTTTTAACCTTCTGATGCGCGTCCCTTGTTTCTTGCCGGCAGTGATCCAGCCAACATAATGTCGTTTGTAGGACGGGGCCAGTTTTTGAAAATGGGATTTTGCAATGGGATTTTCCTCCAGCGCCTCATGAATGTAATCTGGAATGAATAGTACCTTATCCTTTGCCTGGGTATCGTCCGGCAAGATTCCTTTCTCCATGGCATAATTATATAATTCCATTCCCTTTTCGGTCATCTTACCCTCTGCAATCATTTTCTTTACCCGATTAACATTGGAAACTGACCAGCTGCTCCTGGGTTTCCGTGGGGTAAATTTCTGAATATATTTCTCGTCATCCACCCGCCTTACCAGGCTGTCAATCCAGCCAAAACACAAGGCCTCTTCAACCGCATCATTGTAGGGCAGGGAAGGTATGCCGGTGTGCTTTTTGTAAAAAATGTGCCAGATCCCGTCAACCATATCCCCATTCTCTTCCAGCCATTTTCTCCACTCTTTTCTTTCAGGGATATAGATGGTATCGTATTGGTCCAACAGGTTCATTTAAAAATCAGTTATATCAGCAAATTTATTAATTTTAATTATCCGAATAAATCATTCCAATAGATCAATTATGAAAATCAGTCTATTTGTAATTATCATTTTTTTCACCGCCAGTGAAGCATTTTGTGGAGTAAAAAAAAAAGAGCCTAATTTGTTTATTTTTTCAATCGGAATAAATGACTATAAGTACCCATTTGTCAGGTTGGAAAATTGTATTTCAGATACTGAGCGGATTACACAAAAGTTAATTGAGGATTTTCGGTCACACTGGGCAAAGGAGCCTGTGTCTCCCCCAAAAATCACCACTTTCACACTAACCGGTCAGGAAGCAACCTATAGTTCTATTAAATCAGTATTTGATTCGATTTCAGAAATATCGGGGCCAAATGATTATTTCGTATTCTTCTTTGCTGGATTTACGGTAGAAGATCGGTTGACATTAGAGACTGTAATGATTCCATATACAAAGCAATATACCGATTCCTTCCCATATACTCCTGATGCAATTTCATTAAATATGCTTTCAAAATGGATGGAGCCGGTGCAGTGCCAGAGGCAGTTAATAATAAGTGAAGCCGGCTATGGAAAAACCTTTGGAATGAATTTAATCAGGTATATGTTTGAGGCAGATCCAATACTCGCATCAGATAACAGTAGGGAACGGATTATAATAACAACCAACGGCATTGGATTGGATGTACATAATTGCACCAGTCGGGTACTTGAGCCCGGGGGACCTTTGGTATATTTCCTTTTACAAATTGATGATATCTTCAGAATCTTTCATCAACATTCTAAATTTGAGTACGATTTAATGAGGATTGAATTGGAATGTAATATGGAATACCAGGAAATTTATTCAAAGATTTTTTATGAGAAAGAGGCTGTAGTTTATTATTGCGATGATATTAGCAGCTTGTAATCATTGTCAATTTCACAATACCTGGCATAAGCCTGCACATCTTGTGTTGTTTTGGTTGCCAACTCACTTAATGGTTGCCCGGTTCGATTTAAAGCTTCT
>JADHVS010000262.1 GCA_016783865.1 Bacteroidales bacterium | reverse complement strand
TGGAACAGAGTGTTGGAACGCAGGAAGGATGGGGCTGTCAGAAAAGCAAGACACGCTATGAACTGGGCCAGCTTATTGCCTCCCATTTCCCTGACCATCAATCCGATCAGAAGGATTGAGGATGCCCCGGTAACTGTCGGAAAAAACCTTAGTGCGAAAGTTGTATCCCCGAAAAGGAACCTGGAAATATTTGCAAATACACCTATAGATGGCGGTACAGAATGGTAACCCCATGCCAGGTGTTCCCCCAGGGTGCTGTAGAGAAATGCATCCCGCTGAAGTTCGTAAATGATGTTGGTGGGAAAGTGAATTAAAAGCTTGGCCAGGATGAAAGCGATGATCACCCAGTATTCCTTAAGCCATGAATGAATCAATTGTTTCACTTGAAGATATTTTATTTAATTACCAATCTGTTCACAGAAACAAGTGTGGTATTTGAAAAGCAACGGACGATGTAAATACCTTCAGATAGATTTCCGGTGGATATCATATACTGGTTGACTGCTTCAATTATCTTTTCTCCTAAAAGATTGTAAAATTCTACCTTAAAAGGCTCAGGATTATCTGTCTGGATCAGGATATAGTTTGTGGCTGGATTTGGGAATATATTCACAGTATAATCTGGTTCGAAGGTTTTATCCGGTGCTAATCCGGGAATAACGTACAATACGGCTGTATCACTGTATACTGAACCACAGTTGTTGCTGACCCTGCAGTAATAATTCCCGCTTTGTGATGATCTGGCCCCAACGATTGCATATGATGGATTGGTTCCGGCATCAATCTCGGTTTCATCGAAATACCACTGGTAGGACAGGGGGGCAGTACCCTCTGCCTGAACACTGAAAACATTTGTGCTCTGGCTATCGATGGTATCCGCTTCGGGCTGTCTGATAAACCAGGGCAATTTGTCCACCACGAATTCTACTTCATTGCTGTAAGTTTTACATTGATCTGAATAAACAACCCTTCTCAATTTTGTGTTGATTGAAAGTTGCGGTGGGAAATAACTAACCATAGTATTTACCCCCGGGGCCTGATCAAAATCCAGCGTGCCCCTGATTTCCCATTTGTAAGAAAAGGAGCCTGCTCCTCCTGATACTTCCGGGCCGTCCTGTACCAGTTCGCCAGGCGATTCATTATCACAAACCGTTCCTCCGCCCATTATCTGGTTATTCAGGATATCCGGCAACAGGATCATTTGAATGATGTTGCTGGTGTCGCTGGTGCCTGCAGAAGTGATTATTCTCCTGTAGTACATAGTATCTGCATCTGCCTGAGGCAGATAGTCCTGCTGGTCGGATCCGCCATCTGCAGTAGTCCAGGTCATCTGATCGTCTGATTGTATCCATTCAAACGTATAAATCCCATTCCCCCCCTTGGGAGCCGTTGCGGGAAGAGGCTGGTCGACAACACCTCCGCAGTAAACATGTTTTTCAGATAATGTGTTGAATAGATTACCTGCCATTGGTATGACCAGGTTTCCGGTCATGGAACCGGTCCTGACCGACGATGTTATGGCACCACGGGTTGAATTGGTCAGTGCATTCAGTCCTGCGCTGCCGTTGAGGGTATCAACCGAAACATGATCAGGAAGACTATCTCCGGAAAACCAGATAAATCCTCCGCCTCCGAAACCGCCCGGTCCGGTTAACTCGTCCTCGCTGGTGAATCCCCCATTGCCACCCCTGACCCTTAAAGAAAATTCACCTTCATATCTCTTTACATCAAGGATGATCATGCCGGCACCACCGCCGCCACTACCACCGGCTGTAGCTGTGTCGGTGACGCTTTCACCATTGGCTCTGATGGTAGTGGATTTATAGGTGGTCAGTGTATCTGTAATGAGGATGACAATGCCTCCGCCATTTCCACCACGGGTTGCAATTCTTGAGCTGTCGGGATTCTGGGTACTGCAACCTCCACCACCTCCCAGGTAGGCGCGGTTTTTATAGGTGTCGGTATTGGTGAAAAAGCCGGATGGAATATATCGTCCGTTTCCGCCATAGTTTTGGATGGGTGAACAATTCTCAGACTCTTTGCCTCCTTGTCCACCTGTCCCATATTGACCACCACCCGCACCTCCGGAAAACCTGCCATTACCTCCTCCTCCGGCGTTGGCCGCATAGCCCAATCCCCTGGTATATGAAAATCCTGCAAATACTATCCCTTCACCCTTCTTACCGGCACTGTTCACAGCATCATCCAGGTAAAACGTATCCCGGGCAACTGAGCATTCTCCTTTGAAATAGTCGTTGGTGGGATCCGCTCCTTTAAATCCTTTCCCCGTGACATCTATTCCTTTGTTTATGACAATTTTGTTATCAGCGAAAAGGGCCAGAACTCCGCCTGTTCCGGTTACCGGATCCCAGGCCTGGCATGTTACAGAAGAATCAAGGATTGCTGTCAGGACTTCGGGAACCCGTATGAGCTGGATGATCTCACCTTCAACTCCTTTTTTTATTGCGGGAAAGGATGAGGAGAGCATAACCAGGTTACCGGATATTTCAGAAATAGTGTGGACCGAGTAATAACCCGTATTGTGAATATTGGATATTTTGCCCCAGAAATTGGGGAATCCCGGCAGATTTTGCGGGGTATAGATCTCCGCTCCCTTCATGACCATTATGATTACCCGGTCTCCTGTTGTAAAGTACTGGGGATCATTAATTTCAATCGTATCGCTGTCGGCAGGATTTACATTATTAAAGTCAGTTACCCTGGAGTACCGGTTAATTACAGGCTGGGTAAAATGTGTCTGGGAATAGCAGAAACCTGATCCCGATAAAATTATCAGGAACATCCCAGTCAGGTGCTTCAGCCTGTTAACTTTACCAATCATAAAGGGAAATGATATGTGATCTCAATCTCAAAGATAAATCTATGAAAAAAATCGATGAATGGTGAGTGGTGAGTTGTAAATCGATGGGGGAGGGGAATGGGAATTGGGCAGGATAGATTCTTCAGACTGAAACAAAGTTAATGTCTACCTTTCGCCAAGGAGCTGGCCGCAACGGATCACCATTCTCTTTGCTTCCTTTATCTCGTCCGGATCGCCGCCAACCTCCTCTGTTACGGAAAGAAATTCATTAAAAGCAATTTTTGCTTCCAGGTATTCTCCCATCCACATCAAGATCATGCCTTTCTCAAACAGCACCTCAACGAAATTGAAATCATCCAGGTCTTCTGCTTTATTTATTGCATCGAGTGCAAGCTGCAAGCCTTCTTCGTTTCCAATCGTGGCACGGTACAATTTTGCCAGTAACAGGTAATCCTCTTCATCTTCTATCCCGATTTCAAATATTCGGTCGAGGATTTCACGGGAGCGATCATAATCATTTTGATAGTATGATTGCCAGGCAAGGTTTTTCAGCACGGGCGTGATCCTGATCGTATAAGCCTTTCCTTCATTGAATTGAACACCCTGAGCCTGTAAATTGCTTACTGTTATGGCAGCATTATGTTTTGCCCTTGAGACCTGCTGACAGGTATAATCTGCCCCGATCGACGATATCAGGGCATGAGAAATAGTCGAGGTGAGGTCGCCAACAAACAAAGCATCACCCAGTCTGTAAGAAGTGCCACGCTTAATGTTGCTTGATGTCATGGCAATGGCTGAGGCTATGGTGGCAACAACAACAAAAAAATCAGCTGCCTCCTGAGCCTCCATCTCATCGATCAGGTTATCCAGGTTATCTTCGAGGACCAGGTGCGCGACATAACGGGACAGCAATTTTACCAGTTGCTCTTCATTCTCTATTTCAGCTATTTTGCTGGTGGTAATAACAATGGTACCACAATTAAAAGCAAATATCTCGGATTCGGGGGAACTCAGGATAACAATGTCGATCTGCTTTTCATCAGGCCGTATTAATTTTCCGGGATGGATCATCAGTACCAGCTGGCGAAAGTAGTCCGCAATAAACTCATCCCGGATAAGGAGCTCATTTTTTTCCATTTCTGTCATATAGGTCCGGAAGTCATTCATTAACAGGTCTCTCTGCTTTATCTTCCACCCATTGTTGTGAATGTATGCCGCGCGGTTTTCAAACCAGAGTTTCTCCCAATAATCCATACCCTCATCCATCACCTTTATTGACTCTGAACCGATATATATATAGCCATAATGTGATTTTACAAGGAATTTCGGATGGTCTGGATAATCTGACTGGGCTCCGTATACCTTCAGTGTATCACCCGGTTGGTATTGATTAAAATTTTTAAGTAAAATTCCTTTATAAACAGGCTGGGAATTAAGGATATATAGTGGTAATAATGCGAGCAGTAAAAGGGTATATTTTTTCACTGAAATAATGTATTAGTATTCACAATTATTTCCGCAAAAACAATACCAGAAGTCTGTAAAACGGGAATTAATTCTCGAGTATAAAATACCCTTCATTGTAGGTGGATACCCAGATCCGGTTGTTTGCATCGACCTCGATGTCGGAGATGGGATTGTTGACGGGCATGGTTTTTATGGTTTTCCAGGCTAAGCCATCGAATTTATAAAGTTTCTGCTGGTAGTCGGGTCCGCTGTCTATTACAGTCCATATATTGTCACTTTTATCCGTCACCAGTTTTCGGGCGGTTCCCCTGATCCTCTCACCTGATTCATTTTTCGGATCAGGATTGGTCCATTTTTCCCCGTCAAACCTCATCAAACACTCACTCGTGTTATCCCAGCCCGTTCCAATCCAAACATCCCCTGATGAGGTAGCAGTTACCGCCCAGATATTCTGGCTGGTAATTCCTGAGTTATCTGAATTATAAACCGTCCACTCATTCCCGTCAATTTTAAGTATGCCCTCATTATTCCACATGGCCACCCAGAGGATATTTTGCTGGTCTACGTGGATGGCGATCACGCTGTTTGTCGGCATAATGGTGTTTTCAGTTGTGTAGTGGGTAATATCATTGTCACTGATTCTGAACAATCCGGCATTGTGTCCCCCGGCCCAGATATTGTTATCCTGGTCAACGGTAATAAACTCAAATCCAGCTTCCCCTTCGGTGTTATCCAGAATGACATTTCTTTCCAAACCGTCAAACCGGTAAATCATATAGTAGGCCCGGGCCCAAAGCCTGTTTTGATGATCGAAAATTATTTGCATCAGCGCGTCTCCCGATTCGTCAATAAGTGTATAGTTTTGATGGTCATATTTCGAGAGGCTGAATTTCATAGGAAGGGAGCATCGCCAGGGCTCGACTTCAATGGTTTCATCGATCTTGCTGGTTATGAACCAGATATCGCCGTTGCTGTCGATAGCCATGTCCTGGATAGTTCCGCCTGGCAATTCATGAAAAATGACTTGTTCCTCGTTCTTTTTTATTTCGCAACCTGCGAGTGTTAGGGATGCGATCGCGATGAGCGAAAGATATCTGAAAATCATTGCAATGTTTTTTACAAAGATGGGAGATTATGAATCTGGGTTGCGTCGCCCGGGATATTTGTGGCAGGCAACTGGCAACTTAAATTATATTATTTATATATCCGGATGATCTAAATTCATTTATTCCTCTTACTTTTATTCTTCTCATACGATTAATTTTTGCCAGGTTTAAACATATACAGAGCCTCAGCCGGGTCGGGTAAGACCTATACCCTTACCAGGGAGTTTATCAATTTAATGATAACCAATCCCAACCGGTTCAGGAACATCCTGGCGGTCACCTTTACCAATAAAGCTACAGCTGAGATGAAATCGAGGATACTGAAAGAGTTGTATGCCCTTTCCACACTTTCGAATTCAGATCATAAAGACTATTTTTTAAAGGAAACCGGATTATCCGGGAAAGATTTGCAGGTCTTTGCACAGAAAGCCATCAGCCTGATCCTGCATAACTATTCGCGGTTTCATATCGAGACCATCGACCGGTTTTTCCAGCGTGTGATACGGGCTTTCACCCGTGAGATTGGTTTATCTGCTTCATACAACATCGAGA
>JADHVS010000261.1 GCA_016783865.1 Bacteroidales bacterium | reverse complement strand
GCTGGATAATAATTGAATTCATTGACTGGCTGGTAAAACGCTATCCCCTATCACCCCATCTGGTAGAGTTTGCGATGGTTGCCATGGCATCAATGATTCCCACTGTGTTACTTCTGGCATATTATCACGGCAAGCCCGGTCCGGATAAATGGGTCAGGATTGAGAAAATCGGGATACCTGCAAACCTTGTGGCAGCTGTAGCCATTCTTTTCTTCGTGTTCAACGGAAGGGAGCTGGGAGCTACTACAACCACAGTGACTTTAATGGATGAACAAGGACAGCGGGTTGAACGGTTGATACCTAAAAGTGAATTTCGCAAAAAAGTAGCCATGTTTTCGATGGAAAATGAATCAGGAGATCAGTCCATTGACTGGTTAATGCATGCCTTCCCAAATATGCTTCAATACGATTTATCGCAAGATATATATGTTGATATTAAATCTACATATGATTTTTACGATAAAATTCAAGAGGCCGGATTTCCGGATGCTATTAACATTCCCATGACTCTAAAGAAGAAAATTGCCGGTGAACTTTACATGGAATATTTTACATCAGGAACGATCAATGTACAGGATAATCAATATTCTATTCAAATTTCACTCTATAATACAAAGACGGCTAAATTATTGAAAGAGAATTTATTTTCCGGAGAAGATCTTTTTATCCTGGTAGACGAAATTAATGTCTGGCTAAAGGATGAGCTGGAAATTCCTTTACAGCATATTGAGAATACAGAGGATCTTCCGGTTTCAGAAATCTTAACAAATTCAATTCCTGCCCTGACAAATTTTTTTAACGGATATAACGCCGTTGCCTTTGAAAATAACTGGGCAAAAGGATTAGGACTTCTTGAGCAATCAATCCGGGAGGATGAAACTTTCGCCTTTGCTTATTTAAATCTTTACTTGTTCTATGCGCTAACAAGCCAGGGACAAAAATACATGCAAACATTTCAGCCTTTAATGCAGCATCTGTATAAATTACCGGAAAGGTTGCAATTTGCTGTCAAACATGATTACTACTACGGAATAAAACAGGAACCGGAAATGGCATTGGATGTGGCAAAAAACTGGGTTGAATTGTATCCCGCTGATTTGAAGGCCCATAACGTCCTGGCCATCCTTTATATGATCAGAAATCAAAAGGATAATGAATTGGCTGAGTATAAAAAGATTTTGAGTCTTGATCCGGGACAATATGATCTGCTCTTGAAAATCGGCGAAATATATGCAGATGTTGGTGAATTCGACGAGGCCCTGAAATACTATCAGCAATATTTGAATGAATTCCCAAACAACATTAAATCCTTCTTAGAAATAGGAAATTTATACAGTCTTTCGGGAGATTATGAACAAGCCAAATCAAACTATAAAAAAGCCCTGCTTATTGAACCTGATAATATTTCCGTTCTTCTTTTGCTTGCAGATATTGAATCTGAATTAGGACATTTTAGCCAGGCATTAGAGGAATACAATAAAATAATGGAAAGTTGTGAAGGCCCTGAAGATAGATACCACGTATTCAAAAGCATGGAAGATTACTACTATATGAGAGGGCAGATTGACAAATCGGTTGAAACCATGGACCTTAAATTTGCGGAAATGGAGCAAATCGCACCACCATACGTTATATTGAACAAGAAATTTGAATCATTGGGTAAATATATTAAAGCGGGTAAAAGTGACTATGCCTTCCAATTAATTAAAACTGCTGAAGAACAACTCGGTCCCCCACTCGATCAAATCATCCCATTTGGTTATCTTGATATATACCTGGAACAGGAGGATATTCAAAATGCTGAAAAATATCTTAGTGAAGCAGAGGCAATTATTCAGGCTTCACATGCTGAGGCCAATAGAACGATAATTTTGAATGCGCAAGGAAGAATTCATGAACTAAAAGGAGAGCATGAACAGGCCATTGAGTCCTATAGTAAACAATTAGCACTGGAACCTACAAATTCAAGTATTCACTTTCTTCTGGGACGGTGCTACAGAAAGACTACTGATCTTAAGAAGGCTGAAGAACATATTAAAATGGCATTAGCTGTCCATCCATTCCAGCCGAAAGCTAATTACGAAATGGCCCTTTTGTATTTTGATACAGGCAAGGACGAAGATGCGCTGGAGCATCTTAAAAGGGCACTGAATACCTGGGAAAATGCTGATCCGGATTATGAACCTGCTATCAATGCAAGGGAAAAACTGGCCGAAATGGAAGATTCAGCTAATTAAAAGATATTGATCCGGAGCTGTTGCAAAAATGAAGAATATAGGCTGACATGTCATCCCGAATTTATTTCGGGATCTAATTCTCCGATATTAATAGATCCTGAATCAAGTTCAGGATGACCTAAAGAACCTATTAACACAGCCTCCTTAACGTTTCAATGTTCCGCCTAATTAGTCCTCTTCTTCCTCAACGTTATCTTCATCCCCTGCTTCTCCTTCAGGCTCTTCACTGCCGACCTCAACATGGACAGACCAGGTTTTAAAATCTTCTTCACCGGCTTCAAAATCAACTACAAAATCCATTTCCGGTGTCATTTCTGCAAACTCCTCCGGTCCAAGCTCTTTTCCATTGGAAAGATGGATTTCTACCTCGATTTCTTTCAAGGTTTCTTCCGTTGTGTTTTCAAGAGTCCCTCTGAACAGATGATTCTCCGCATCATAACTCATTACCACATGAAGTCCTTCTATGACTTCATCGAATACTCCATCAAGGCCCAACTGTGTTACTGATTCCCCGACTTCACTTAATTCCTCTTCAATAGTTTCAAGCTGGTCCATCATTTTTTCACCTGCCCTTTTCAGGCAACTGCTAAATGAGAGTGACATAATAATTGCTGCAAACAGCATAAATCCAAATTTAAGTTTCATTGTTTGTTGGTTTGTTGGTTTGTTGGATAAATAAAAATAAGAAAAATCCTTGTACGTTAGGCTAATATTAATGTATTTTCCGGATTTGATTATCTTTAGTAAAATATTAGAATCCTTCAATAATGGTCCATATCATCAACCATCCGCTCATTGAACATAAGCTTACCCAGTTGCGGCGTAAAACCACAAGCATGAGAAACTTCAGGGCCAGGGTCGGTGAGATAGCCGGGCTGATGTGCTATGAAATTTCGCGTGATCTTCCCCTAAAAGAGGTTAAGGTGGAAACTCCCATAGATACAACAATTGCCTGGGAACTGACCAAAGAGGTTTTGCTTGTACCCATATTGAGAGCAGGGCTGGGGATGGTTGACGGGATGACCAACCTCATTCCCGATGCAAGGATAGGACATATCGGGATTGTAAGGAATGTAAAAACACTCGAGCCTGAGCCTTATTATAAGAAGCTGCCTGAACTCATTGATAATGCCGTGGTCATGGTCCTTGATCCGATGCTGGCTACGGGAGGAAGTGCCAGTTTTGCCATTACCATATTAAAAGAAAAGGGCGCAAAAACAATTAAGCTGGTCTGTATCGTGGGAGCCCCGGAGGGGGTAAAAAAAATTGAAGAAGACCATCCCGAGGTGGAAATATACCTGGCCGGACTTGACGAGAGGCTCGATGATAAAGGATATATTGTCCCGGGGCTGGGGGATGCAGGGGACCGGTTATTCGGGACAAAATAGAAGAATTGACCAGAATGAGCTAAATTGAGCTAAATTGACTAAAATGGGGTGTGGGTGTTGGGATTAGTGCGCTCTATATTAGCTATTTCTTGTCGTACACTAAAGTAGCTTTCCTCTCTCCCCGGGGTGTGGACCCTGAATAATTAATGGTCAGTATCTTGCCTTTCTTATCAAGCGACCAGACCTCTGTACTGGTCATTTCGAAAGTCTCTCCCTGGCGGTCAAACGTTGAGGTTGAAGAAATAGTGATCGATTTCCCGTCTTCAGACCATGCTACGGCAGATTCTGTAGACCTGTTTTCTGATTTTGTCACAGCAGGTTCACCATCCAGGGTAAGGTTTTCGGTTGATGTCCTTTCCTCCCCATTCCTTCCGGTACGTGTCCTTGCCAGTTCTAAATCATTTCCCGACTGAACCACTTTAATAGCTTTGGTCATTCTGAACATCCCTTCTCCCATTTCACTTTCAGATTCATTCAGGATCCATTCTCCCGAGAAATCAGTATCCTGAGCCATGATAAAAGATCCAAAAAAGATCAGAAACACGACTAACAGGCCCTGCCTGGAGTAATTTCGCTTTTGATTCCTTTGCATTTGTTTCATTGTTTAATGTTTTGTTGAGTTAGCATTGTATATTAGACTGATTTAGCAGATAAAAGTTTAATTGAAGCTCCCTGCAGCAGTGCTGCGGGGAAACGAGTTACTGAGTTGGGCGCAGCCAATGCGCTCACAGGATTCAAATTATAAATCCACAGTGAAATTACGACATTTGTATATAAACCAAACAAACCATATAAAGAATCATCATCACATTCATCATTTAAGCACTGATCTTTACAGGTTGAACCTATACCCCAAAGAAACCTCAAACAACCATTCAAACCTACTGTATTCCAGGTAGATAAGCTCGCTGATATTCGCGGATACTGAAAAGCCCTTATGGCATATAAACTGTACTTCTGCCGGGACCTGGAAGACACCCATACCCCTTTCCAATCCAATCATAGTCCCCACGAAAGGTGAAAATACTTGATCTGAAGCCGTGCGGCGAATATGGAATTTCGTTCCTAAAGAGCTGTATTTAAAACCAATATTTGCCTCCAGGTCAACCCGGGGAACAACAAAATAATCCACCCTGACCATTATAAGTGCAGGATCGGCCAGGGTTGTATCGTCCACATAGGTATTGTTTATAATGCCCCTGGCAAAAAGGGCCATATCATGAATGGAGGAATAAAATAGTCCCCCGTGGGCTTCAAAAAGCAAGTTGGGAACACTGAATGTATTGGCCCCCGCAGGATCTCCGATATAGTCCTTTACCGGTTTGTTATAAGATGAACCCGTTATATCGGTCAGGATCTCCCCAACAATCCTGAATCCCTGGTTATTTCTTTCCGGCCCCACCGGTTCCTGTACCTGAACATAAAAATTCAGGTTCCAAATATCTCCAAAACCCTGCATCAGCTGGAAAACGAGTGGAAAAAGATTGATCCGGACAGGCCATTCGATTATTTTTCCATGGACCAGACATTCGAACAGTTATATGAAAATGAGATAAGGATCCTGGGGCTCTTTACCTGGTTCACTATCCTGGCAATTCTCATTGCCCTGCTGGGTTTATTCGGATTGTCTTCATTCCTGATGCTAAAAAGAACCAAAGAAATCGGTATAAGGAAATCGTTAGGTGCCAAAGGGTCAACCTTTTTTTTTATTTTTATAGGGGATTTCCTGAAGCTGGTGCTGATTGCGAACCTGGTTGCATTACCAGTTGGTTATTTTGGCATAAGAAAATGGCTGCAAAACTTTGAATACCAGGCAAACATGGCCTTCTGGATATGTATTGCCGCTCTGTTCATTTCATTTCTTGTAGCCTTTCTAACTGTTCTTTATCACTCGTTAAAAGCATCAAAAAACAATCCTGTCGACTCATTAAGGTATGAATAATATAAACTAAGAATCATGGAACATTTTTATCCTGACGTAATTAAGAATCTGCCTGAAGCAGATATTCCTTTTGAAGGAGTAAGGGGATGGCTATCCCAATCTGAAGACCACCAGATCGTATTTTTTGAGATCGAAGCCATCGGGGCAGTTTCGGAACACAAGCACGGCGACCAGTTTGGTGTAGTATTCGAGGGGGAAATGGACCTGACCATTGGCGGTGAAACAAAAACCTTTAAAAAAGGCGATACCTACTTTGTCCCGGCCGGCGTAATGCATGGTGCTGTGTTTAAGAGGAAGACATTTTTGATGGATCTGTTCTCCGACAAAGAAAGATATCTCCCCAAGGCGTGAATCGTGAATCGTGAATCGTGAATCGAGG
>JADHVS010000260.1 GCA_016783865.1 Bacteroidales bacterium | reverse complement strand
AACTAAAAAAATTAGTTCGAATACCGAGAAAGGTCGCATCCTGAGAAGCGCTATTGAACAGATACCTGAAGATAATGATGAGCTGAGGAACAGGTTTATCGAAACGGCAAAAACAATAAGCTCGGATTCAGAATATCGCAGGGTAATGGATCTGTTTTATTGTATGCGGGGAGTAAGATAGAATCCATTTTCCCATGGCACGGGAGCACCAACCTGCGGTTTGGGATTGGATCATTGATTAACCTGATTATTGGCCTTGGATTATTTGCTGCGTTTGGATCATTATACAAAGCTTTGTTTCATGCTGACTATACATTTGCAGAGTTTGTAGTAACTTATCGCGATCCCCTGCTTAAGTTGTTAATCCTATTATTTGTATCAATCATCGCTTTTACGGTGATTGATTTTGCCGTTCATACCTATAAAAAATACACTACCGGACAGATTGAAACTGCAAGGATCATGAGGGAACAGCTAAACCTTCAGTTTGAAGCCTTGAAGAAACAGATGAGTCCTCATTTCCTTTTTAATTCTTTAAATACCATTTCCTCACTCATCTACCGCAGCAGCGATTTGGCCGAAAATTTTATCAGGAAGCTGGCCTTAACCTATCAATCGGTCCTGAAGTATCACGACAAACAATTGATCCCTCTGAATGCGGAACTTGAACTGGTCGAATCTTATGGCTTTCTGATGTCGGTCAGATACGAAAAGGCGATGGAAATAAATGTGGATGTGGATGTAGGCATAAATGGGAAGTTGGTTCCCCCGTTGAGTGTACATATGCTGGTTGAAAATCCGGTTCCGGCAGGTTCGCACCAGATAGGATTGGAAAACATCAAACGGCGCTATTTTTATTTGACAAGTAAAAAAATAGTGATCGGGAAGAATTCGTTTTTTATTGTGGGCATACCATTGTTGAAACCTATTGATGAGGGATAAAGGTTTTATAAGGAACAGGATTTACAGGATTGTATTTCCTCTGCTTTCAGGTTCAGTAATCTATTTACTGATCCTGATGGTATTTGACAGCCTGGATCAGCTTCAGGAAAACTTTTTCAGCCAGGAAGCCCTGTTTACAATTATTTTATCCTATTGCATATCTGAATCTTATGTGGTACTGGTCAGGTTGCTTGGCAGATATCTGCCATTTGACAATGGATACAGGTTGCGCCAGGGAATGCAGTTCGTACATACATTGGTTATAACCTCTCTCCTGGTTACCCTCCTGGTGACAGGTTATTTCAAAATAATCATAGGCTACAGCAGGTTCATCTCTGAATGGATTGCATTCAGCCTGATCTTTATCCTGTTCTATTTTATGATCAATGTATATTACCTGAGTCATTATAACCTCTTCAGGTATCAGAAAAGTCTTGTCCTGAAAATTAACCTGCCTGAAATTCTACTGGAGGGTTTCCTGGTCCCGGGTACTCTTGTGTTTATAGCTGAGGAGATTATTTTCAATACAATTATCAGCGAGTATCAGCCCCTGAAGTTGGTTGTTGATATTGAAGGATCGGATGCCATCACAATGTCCTACATAACAAATGTAATTCTGGATGGTGAAAGATTCAATTCCGGGAAGATGCATATGATGAACAATACATATAATTATTTCTGTGGAAGGGATATCACCACAGAATATAAGGATGGCATCAGGAAGTATAACATTCCCATCTTGTCACTTTCAGATGAATAAAGCCAATAATATGAAAATTGTTATAATTGAAGATGAGGCCCCTGCTTCGCAGAAGCTTGAAGCACTGCTGAAACGGTACGATCCGGAGATAGAAATCGTTGGTAAGCTCGGCTCGGTGAAATCGTCGGTAGAGTGGTTTCAGCAGGCGACTTTCCAGCCGGATCTCGTTTTTATGGATATTCGTCTGACGGACGGATTGAGTCTTGAAATATTTCGTCAGGTGACCATCAATACCCCGGTGATCTTTACCACAGCCTATAATGAATATGCCCTGGAGGCTTTTAAGGTAAATTCAATTGACTACCTGCTCAAACCATTCTCCTATGATGAGCTATATAAGAGTATGCAGAAACTTATCACAATGAGGGAAAACCTGGCTTTGCCGGAACAAAGGATCAGGATGGAAGATTTGCAGGAAGTGCTCGACCCGGGGATTTTTTTCAGGTTAAACCGCACCTATATAGTCAACATAAATGTAATCAATGATGTCATAGTCTACTCCAACAGCCGCCTGAAAGTGGTTTTAAACAAAGACTTTGAGAACGAGCTGATTGTAAGCCGCGAACGGGTAGGGGAGTTTAAGAAATGGTTCGGGATGAGTTAATCAGATCCGGACACCGATAACGATGATATCATCGACCTGCTCGGTCTCAGTCATCCAGCTGTTCAGAGAGTCAATCAGGGCTTTCTTCTGTGCTTCGGGCGGATCATTATGGATCTCGGCAAGCAGTTTCTTGAAGTTCTTGATCATGAATTTTTTCTGGTGTGGCCCGCCAAACTGATCGGGGTAACCATCAGAAAAGGTATAGATCATATCATTCTTCTCTATTTCAATATTGTGGCGTGTAAAAGGTATGTCGGCCCTTGTATGTATTCCAATTGGCATTTTGTCCGATTTCAGTTCGATCATCTCACCATTGCGGAAAAGGAACAATGGATTATTGGCCCCGGAAAATTCAAGGGTCATCTTTTTGAGATCGAGGATAAACAGGGCGACATCCATACCATCCTGGCTTCCGCCTTCCTTACCGGTCTGGTGCAATGACTTGATCACCTGGGCCCGGAGTTCATTCAGGATAACATCCGTATGAACTTCTTCATGCCTGCTTACAATTTCGTTCAGGAAGGATATGCCCAGCATGCTCATGAATGCGCCTGGTACCCCGTGCCCGGTGCAGTCGGCTGCAATGCAGACCACCTTTTCATTTTTCTCAGTGAGCCAGTAATAGTCACCACTTACAATATCACGGGGCATATAAAGGATAAACCGCTCGGGGATAAGTTTGTCGATATAATCACCCGGTGGCATCAGGGCCGACTGGATCCGGCTGGCATAGTGAATGCTGTCGGTGATCTCTTTCTTTTGTTCTGTGATCAGATCGTTTTTTTGCGATAGTTCCTTATTGGTACGCTTACGCTGATTACTTTGACGGATCAGCAGAACCCCCATTCCGGAAATAGCTAACAAGACAAAAATGAAGAAGATGATTGCGATCCGCTGTTGCCTGAGCCGTGCTCCATCCAGTTCTGATTTAGTCATTAATAGCTGGTTGTTTTTTTCCAGCACATCGGTTTCATACTTTACCTGCATATCAGCCATGGCATCGCGTGTGGACTTGTTTGTGATGGAATCTTTTATCGAACTATGAAGTTTGTAATAATCCAGTGCCCTCCGGTGATTATTCAGCCGTTCATACACCTGGGACATATTGAGATACACGGTCTCAATAATGTCTAATACATTGATCTCAAGTGCATAATCAAGGCTTTGATTTAAATCATTCAATGCCCTGTCGTACATTCCTTTATGCAGGTTGATTCCCCCCAGGTTCAAGTAACACATGGCAAGTTCTCTGGCGTCCTGCAATTCTTCACTGATCACCAGGGACTGTTCAAAATAGCTTTCAGCAAGATCGAGTTTACCCGAATGAAGGTAGTTGAGCCCTATGTTATTCAAGGTTTGGGCAATCTGCTGCTGGTTATTTAGTTCCCTGGTAATTTCAAGTGATTGCTGGAAGTAATTAATCGCTTTGCTATAATATTGTAAATATTTATCGGTGGGTTCCTCAATGATTGAATCAAGGATTTCCTGCCCATAAACTGAGCTGATCGTATCAAAAGCCTGTTTTGAAAATAGAATCCCCAGGTTGTTCAGTGTAAGAGCTATCTCACTCTGATCTCCCATAGCCCGGGAGATTTCCAGTTTTTTTAAATAGAATTCTTCTGCTTTTTCATAAAAATTCTGAGCCTCATAAATGATGGCCATCCCGTTATAAACATTGGAAATTCCCCTGGTATCATTATATTCTTCAAATACTGGCAGGGCGGCTAGATAGCTTTCGAGGGCCTGGTTATACCTCGCTAAGGAGGTATAACAATTTCCAACGAAAGCATCCATCCATGCCGCATCCTTCATTTTGCCAAGCTGTAACCGGTATTTTTTTGCTTCCTGGTAATTCATTATGGCCTCTTCAAAATCACCCTGGCCGAAATACAATCCACCAATCTCAGAATAACAAAGAGCAAGTATTTCATGGTCATTTGCCTCGGTAGCAACCTCAATAGAAGAATTGTATTTTTCAAAAGCTTCTTCAAATTGTGCCCGCCTGGCCAGGTTTGAGGCCTGGGCACGCAGGACCTGAGCCTCAATACTTAAATCTTTGATATCGCGTGCTATGGCAATCGATTGATTGAGATAATCGTCTGACTGATCATAATCCCGCATCCAAAAGTATAATCTTCCAATGCGATACAGGACATCTGCTTTACCTTTTATGTAATCCTTCTCTTCGCAAAAAGCCAGGGCTTCTTCAAAAGTTCTTAAGGCATCTTTATCCATATAACGCCCCTGGTAATGCGCCCCCTGGTTTACCATAGCCTCGTAGATTAATTCAGTCTTTCCAATCTGTCTGGCAAGCCGGAGTGCATCTTCTGCATAATCAAAACTTTGCTCGGGATCAACCCTGTTGAGTTCGATTGACAAGTCAATTAGCAAAGTCAATCGTTCTTCCCCTTCTGCTGACAGCAGCAAGGCAGAAAGACTGTCAATTTTTAGCTGGTCCTGCGCAAAAGTGCTGGTCCCGGAAAAAAGGAACAGAAATAATAATATCAGGGTAAATCTGGTAATTTTCATTGCGTATTAAACATACGAAAATATACTGACTTTCAAAAATACATAACTTTATGGAAAAAGCAGTCAGTAGTCAGTAGTCAGTAGACGGCAGAAAATTAGTTTTATGACAATGTTGGGGTAGATTTTCAGGGCTGATCAAAACTGAAAAATAATCATGTTTATTTTATTAAATCACCGTTTTAATTGATTATTGTACATATTTTTTTGATGAATGACATTTGCCTAAAATGCCAATTAGATAAAAACGATTTATCTTACAAAACCAATTAATTCAAGATTAACCAGATAGAATACGTTTGGAAGATAAAAATAAATTATCGGAAACTTCCTTAACCACAGCACCTTAGGCTGTTTTTTTTGACTAAAAACTTTACTTCACGAAGAATATTGCTTAATTTTAGTGATTATTTGGGGTTAATCTTCAGAATCAGGATATTTGAATACTGCGAGCGCATTCCCCGTAGCTTGCTGCGGGGTTAGCGAGCGCAATTTAAAATTTATATAAAGGATCGATGATTCCTCGCAGCTTGCTGCGAGGAGAGTCAATCCCAAATTATTTATATAAAAAAACTATAACTCGAGAATAATAAACGAAACGATTATGAAAAGAATGAATTTGACACAGCAGGCGTTTACTATCGCACTGGCGATGGTTATGATGATACTTACATGGGCAGAAGCTGATGCCCAGGCCTACCAGCTGATCATTGGCCATCCGAGAGATGTGGTCGTTGAGGAAGGGCAGGTTGATACGGTTACATTCACTGTTGAGGCAGTACCTGGAACCCCCGTTACTTACCAGTGGTTCATGCAGGCTCCGGCGCAAGCACTTCCTGACCCTGTTAAAGAGGCAATCAGCCCTGTACTTGAAATGAGTGCAAAGGAGGCATATGGATTGGACGGGTACAGGTTCTTTTGTGAAGTGACATTTGAAATGCTAATAGAGAACAGCCTTCCGGCATACATAACTGCTTCCCTGCCACGGGTAATGATATTGAAACATCCACAGGATGTTATTGAAGCGGAAGGTTTTACCGGGGATGTGGCTTATGGAGTTGACCTGATCCCGGGAATAGAGCCAAAGATATACTGGTATATTCGTTTACCGGGAAAAAACTGGGAGGAATACAGCACAGGGC
>JADHVS010000259.1 GCA_016783865.1 Bacteroidales bacterium | reverse complement strand
GGCGATGAAAAAGTAGCCGGCAGATGGGCCAGCAGCGTAACCCTAACCGGAAGCCAGAAATGGCGCATGGTAAAAGTTCCGTTCCCGAATCCATCTGAAGGGACTGTTACCGTTCGAATCACCAAACAGGGAAACGGAGAAGCCTATATTGACAACGTCGGCCTTATGCCCTTCTATTCAGATAATCCCTTCGATATAACCTTGGATACAAGCGATATAGTTATAAAAATTCTGGATGGGAATTCACAGAAAGCTGTTCCGAATTGCAAAATCACGCTGAATGACCGGGAATTTATATCGGATACCAACGGTGTAGTTCAGCTGTCAGGTGTTATCTCCAATCAGTATAGCCTGCTTGTTGAAAAAGAGGGTTACTATGATTATTCAAACGATGCCGTTGATATCTATTCAGACAGCACCATTATCATCGGCCTCATTGCGGAGCATATCACCGGAAGTATCTATGTCATGGATCTTTCCACGGGACAACCCGTTTACCGTGCAAAAATCACTTTTAATGACAGTGTGATCACACTGTCATCCAGTGATGGGTCAACCGATTTTGAAAGCCAGGCCGGGGAAAAGGTATCTTATAAAATCGAGCATGACGATTATTTTACTGAAGAGGGAATGTATATGTTCTATAACGACAGCTCCCTGGTCATAGCAATAACTCCTCAATTCGCCACAGTTACTTTCCAGATTACCAGTGACGGAGAAATGGTATCTGCTTCGGTCCATTTTAACGGGTATGATTATGATGCCCGTACTGGTATAGCAAGCATATACCATCCTGCCCGGCAATCCTATGATTACTCCATAATGAAGGATGGTTTCGATGAGATTGCCGGATCCGTCTGGCTCGAAAAAGATACCACGATAACGATTGAACTTACTGTAACCCATTCCGCCGAAAAAGGTCATGAAGGTAAACTCAGCGTGTATCCCAATCCCTCGAACGGCAGACTGTTTGTTGAGTTTCCTTGTATTTTTATCAACAGGTATATCAAGATTGTTAACCTCACCGGTCAGATAATCCATGTACAGAAAGCCGATGAAATGATCAATGAGGTAGACATTTCAAATCTGGACGAAGCCGTATATATCCTCCGGATTGTTCCACTTGGATTAAACCGTGATATCATGTTCATTAAACCTTGAATTAATTTTCTTACAGGGGTTGTTTCCGGTAACAAACCTGGTATGACAGGTTACATGCCGGCTCACACCTGCTCCGGCAAACCGGTTTGTTTTTCCTTGCAACTGCCTGCTCAGTCAGGGATAGATTCACGGTACTCCCTCTTATACATGAATCCCGAAGGGGTCATTTTGTAGTAACCTTTGAAACATCTGACAAAGTAGGAAGGATCGTTAAATCCCGATTTGTAGCATACCTCCTTGACCGAGAACTTATGTGTTTTTAACATTTCCGCCGCTTTGTTCAATTTAATGATCCGGATATACTCTACCGAGGTGAATCCTGTGATTGCCTTTATTTTCCTGTATATCTGCGTCGGACTCAGATCGAGGATCTCCGATAGCCTGCTTACATTAAAATTGGATACGGTGATATTTTTGCGGATCTCTTCGTTCAGTGTCTCCAGGAACACTTCATCTTTGGTATAAAGATGCTCGGGTCGGTCGATCATGAAATTCTGTTCCCTGAACTTATTCCGGATCAACTCCCTGTTTTTGATCAGCCTGGAAACCTGGGTCAGCAATACCTTGATCTCAAAAGGCTTGGAGACATATGCATCGGCCCCTGCATCATACCCGTCCACCATATGCTCAGGAGCACTTTTTGCAGTCAACAATACAACTGGAATATGACAGGTCCTGATATTCTCCTTGAGGGATTTGCAAACCTCAAAACCATCCTTCCCCGGCATGATGACATCGGATATGATCACATCGGGAATGAGTTCTTCTGCCATCTGCAATCCTGAGTTCCCATCGGGCGCTTCATGGTAATCAAAATACCGTTCAAGGATTGTCTTCAGAAAATCACGAAGCTCCTTGTTGTCCTCGATCAATAAAACCTTCAGGTCTTTGTTCAGGGAGTATTCTTCCAGGCTTTCAACCTGTAACGATTCCATCTCCCGGGGATATGATTCCCTATCAATACCCGGCTTCATCATAGCAGGACCATGTCCATCCCCTGTTTCGCCTTGATTCATGGGAAGGAATACGGTAAATGTAGCTCCGTCGCCTTCATTCGATTCCACTTCAATGCTTCCGTGATGAAGTTCCACCAGTGATTTTGTGATGGCCAACCCTATTCCTGATCCTTCTGATAGGTTATCTGTCTTGTAAAACCGCTCGAAGATCTTTTCAATTTCATCCTCGGGAATATAATCCCCTTCATTATAGACTGAAATGATCACTCCATCGACCGTATGGTTATGATAATCGGTGTTTTTCCGCGCTTTCTCAAGAGATACTATGATGATACCGTTTTGACTGGCATGCTTAAAGGCATTGGACAGGAGATTGTATATGATTTTCTCCACTTTCTGGGCATCAAAGCTAACCATCAGCGGCTCCTCAGGTATATGATGGATCAGCCTGTTTTTTTTGTTGGTTTGATAAATTTCAAAATGCTGGATGATCTCTCTCATAAAGATACCGATCTCCTGCTTTTCAGGGCTGAGGGTAAGCTTTCCTGCATTGGCTTTCCGGAAATCGATGACCTGGTCTATGAGCCGTTTCAACAGCTTTGCATTTCTCAGGATCAGCCTGGCTTGCTTCCTGAAATAGTGGTTTTCATACCTGTTCGTTTCATCCGTAAGATCCTCCAGGGGGGCAATGACCAGGCTCAGCGGGGTTTTCAGTTCATGGGAAATATCGGTAAAGAATTGAAGCTTTGATTCGTTGATCCGTTCAATATTCTCCTTTTCCATTTTTTCAATCTGCAGGTTATGTTGAAGCACGGCCCTGTGGAGAATCAGGAAAATTACGGCACCAATTATGGAAATCAGAATGAATATCCCGCCCAGTATGCTGTACCACTCCTTCCACCAGGGCGGGGTTATGGTTATGGTCAGTGTGCGTTCTTTTTGTGAAAGGATATTATCCGAATTTACACCCCTGACCCTGAGTGTATAGGTACCCTGTGAGAGGTTGGAATAATTTAAATATTTCTCTGAAGCAGGAACGGTTATCCAATCCCTGTCATATCCTTCCAGCATATATTTAATCTTATTCTCTCCCGGCTCGTCAAAATGAATGACGGCAATTCCTATACTCAGGTTGTATTCTTTATGAGATAAGGTAATGGAGGCTGATTCATTAAGAGGACTGGTCAGGATGACGTGCTTGCTTATGGCATCTCCAATGGCTACCGGTTTATGCAAGATCTTCAGGTCTGTAAACCTGATCTTCGGAGAGATGCCGTTCTCGAAAATTTCTTCCGGCTTGAAATAGGTAAATCCCTGGCGGCCTCCAAAGTACATCACCCCATCCACATCCCTGAAGAACGAGTTGACCATAAAAATATGTCCATGGATACCGTCAGAAGGGCTGAAGTTCAGGATATTCTCACGGGGATGAATGACATCTATCCGTGACAATCCCCTGTTGGTACTCGCCCAGAGATGTCCATACTCGTCTGGCAGGATACCGAACACATCCCGTCCAGGCAGGCCATCGTCGACAGTAATATAGCTGAATGTTCCCGATTCCGGATTAAAAATATTGATACCCCCACCCTGGGTACAGCACCATATGGTTCCATCGTAATGTTCCATGATGCTGTTAATTTCATTGTTGTTTAATCCCCCCGGACTCCTGTAATGTGAATTATACCATATGAAATCCAGGTCCGGTTTGATATTACCCGACAGGTCCAGGTTTTTATATTCCTTAGCCAGCAGGTGCAGGCCCCCATTTTGAGTACTCACCCAGAACCTGCCTTTCGAATCGAGTAAAATATCGGTTATGGTCTTATCCGCCAGCACAGGTGAGTTACTCTGGTTTTCACTGTCATCATCCAATCCGTAGGAATAGAGCTCAAAAATCCCCAGTTGTCTCTTAGCTGCCGGCCAGAGGTACAGTCCATTATAGGTGCCCAGCCACATGTTTTTATTCTCGTCGATAAATACTTTACGAATGATTGAGGTCTGCTGCCAGCAATCATATTGCTTGTATACCAATCCATCAGGACTCATTCCTGCATGGCAAAGTCCAAAATTCCCACCCATCCAGAATTCCCGGTCATTTTCAGGCATAATGCACCAGATGGCCTTATAATTTACGGCATATTTAAAATCCTCCGGGAACTTTGCGTTTTCGAAATAGCACTTGCCCGTCCTGGTATCCCTTTGCATGATATCCAGTCCATTGCCATCTGTACCGATAAGTATGGCATCACCAAATCGTGCGAAACACATTATGGTGGGGTGACTGACGGAATTCTTCTCTGACGGATCGTAATTTACAGTATGGAAAGCTTCTTTTCTTAAAGGCAGGATACTGAGACCGGCTCCCCGGTGTCCGAACCATAGATTGGCTGAGAAATCCTCGAATATGGATTCCACCTGGTGCGAAAGCAAACTGCCGGGAATATTTGGATCATATTTTATCCGGGTAAATTCACCGGTGTGTATGTTATAGCGCCCTATCCCGGAATTCTGAAAAACGATCCAGAGTGATTGATCGGATGCATTGATCACATAGCTGATACCGGGTTCGTTTACTATGAGCCTCCCATTCATTACCTCCCGGTTCCCCCGGTTGATTATTTTAATCCCCTCCCCGGTGACGGCAAATAAATTACCGGATACCTGTAATAAATCCGTTACATTACCGGCGGTTATAATCTGATCCCTTAACCTGAAGGTCTGCTGGTCACCATCGTGAAACAGCTCTGCAAAATATAAAGTGGTATTATTGTTGACAGCATTGTACCTGGTCAATACCATATGGCCGTCAATTACCCGGTTAATCATATTCAGGTTATTGAACTGGGCCGTTTCGCTGTCATTGTATAACAGCCGGGAGAACTGGTAATCTTCCCCTTCTTTCTCCATCGGGTAATACCAGAGTCCCTGGGGTGATCTGATCACAATGGTTCCGTCTATTTCGATAAACTTTATTCTGTAGCGCATTTCCCTGGGATGATCCTGTATCGTAAACCGGTCGAACTTATCCCCGATTTTATCATACCGGCATATGCCAAAGAAAGTGGATATCCAAATATGATCCCTTGAGTCCAGGAATAGTTTATACACTTGTCTGGCTGTCAGGCTGTTAGGATCTCCCAGCTCCGGCTTGTAGGATTGCAGCCTGTATCCGTCATAGCTGATGAGACCGTCCCAGGTGGCAAACCACATCAACCCGGAAGAATCCTGCATGATGGCATTTATTGTACCATCCACCAGGCCATCCTGTGGCGTCAGGTATTTGAAATGGAATTCCTGCCCGCCTGCCAGCAGGTGCATCATCATAAGAAAAAGAATCAAAACCGTCCGTATCATACGCATGGCAACCAAATGGCTTCTAAAGGGGATAATGTTAACAGAAAACGAGATATGCAAGTTACAATAATTCCTGATTTTACTGGAGATATCGTTCCTTTATGTAATAAATGAATCATTTGTAACTTCTGAAATGGAATGGATATTAAATTTATATCCGGATGGGATAATGAACACCAGGGCGGGCCGCAGGTTGCACGTTGCATAATGCGGCACACCAGTCCTGAACAGGGATTATCCTTTTTTTGTAATTTTCGGCAAACCTGTTCCGGCAGCAGGAATCGATCCGGTCTTGCCGACAGAGCGTTCCTTTGAACGTACCGGGTAATTTGTTCGGTCGTTTTCAGATAAAATGCATTGGTTTATAAATTAATATGAGTATCGGGTGTTATACCTAAAGAAAAAATGATTATGTTTGTCGTTCAAAGAAATACAACGACAATGAATTTGCTCAATTTCATAGAACAATTTCCTGATGAGGAAAGTTGTAAACTGAAGTACAAGGAGTTTC
>JADHVS010000258.1 GCA_016783865.1 Bacteroidales bacterium | reverse complement strand
GTTATATGTTAGGGTGGTATTTTTTTCAAATTTTTTTCATTTTTCTTTGATTTTCATCGAAATCTACCGGTATCAGGTAGCTATGAGGGAGATGTTTTCACAGTTTCTATAAGGGTTGTTTCATGTTTCTATCATCTTTGTTTCATGTTTCTTTAATCCTTCTCTAATGGTTCTGTATAGTTTGTTCGGTTTAGGAACGGTTTAGGGTCGGTTGAGATGGATGCTGGATCCTGGCATTTTTCTTTTTTTAGCCCTCAGGCCCCCGAAGTCTCGGGACAGGCCCCGAAGGCTCGGGGCAGGCGGGCGGGCCCCGCTACTGCCTCCACAGTGTCAGTTCCGGGTTCCGGGTTTCGGGTTCCGGGTTCCGTGTTTCTCCCATTAGCCATTCGGTTATCGGTAAAACGTGTATGTTGTATCCCTGCGATTCAATCATGCGGGAGTCATCCAGCGTTATAATGGTCAATTTCCCCGCCTTCAACGCGATTGCAGCGTTGATTAACGCCCGTATTTCACGGTTCAGTGTTTTCGCTTCACGGATTGACAGTGTGACCTGAATCAGTTCATGGACTTTTCTGTTTCTATATAACAGGAAGTCGACTTCATAGATCTGTTTATAGTAAAACAGTTCGAACTGACTCTCTGATGTCCGGCGGGCCAGTTCCAGGTAAACCACATTTTCGAGCAGCTTTCCGGTATTTGGGGTGAAATCAAGACCTGTAATATGGGCAAAAGAGGTATCGATGATGTAGGTTTTCCGGTATCTGAGTCGTTCCTGATTTTTAAACGAGAATTTGGGAAGAGTTGGAATCAGATATGCCTCTCCCAGGTGTGAGAGGTAGTTTTTAGCCGTATTTTCGCTTCCTAGTCCAACTAGATTTTTGATCCGGTTAAAGCTTATCTCAGAACCATAGTTGCCGGATAGAAACCGGGCTGTTTCACGAAACGAAAACGGAAACACCTCCATGGCTTTATATCTTCCCGTGAGATGGGTTGCCATTTCATCCCGGAGCAGTCTGCTATTTGATCCTGTAAGGAAGACCCTGATCCCGTTTCTGAGGAGGCGGTTGACGAACAGGTGCCAGTGGTTTACATGCTGGATCTCATCCAGGAGAAGGTGATGGAATTCTTCAAATACGGGGTACCCATCCCTGGCGCAGGATTACCGGGAGTTCTTCACGCTGTTCAGAGACGATTTGTCTGAATTTTTGCTCCATTTTACCAATTATAAATGGGCAAAAATATAAAAATATTCTCAGTAAAGTGAGAATAAATGCGTTTTTTATGCTTCTGCACCGTGTTAAAGAATTTCTTTCTGCGAAAGAGTTGAATTGCCCTGGAGTGGCATCATTTTGTACCGTTTACTGGTATCAGTTTAAATCAGGGCCAAAAAAAATGCGCTATCTTTGTATTATTCAAAAATGTATTATTAAAAAATGGATAATACCGGATGCCGGATCAGATATTGCGGGTCGCTATCCTTTCTGCTGCGGCCTTAAAAAAGTCCTTTGACCATACATCGAGGGAACGAACATCGTTGACAAAAGGCATAACTTCCTGACGGGCTGCGTTCAGGTTCAATTCATCAATAACTGAAAAGATCCTCTCCAATAAATACGAACGGGTTAGTGGCCCTAAATCCTGATAATGACCTGATTGACGCATTCTTTCTTCAAGATGATGTAAGTTCAGCGATGGATATCGTGATGCATACCATACAAAATCGTACCAATCCCTGCCTTTTACCCTTGTTTTCCATTTCCTGCAAAGCAGTGCATGAATTTTCCCTGCAAATAATGAAGGCAGGGTATATGAACGAACAGCATATTGAATCGGTGAAAAAATGTATTTCATCTCCGTGTCATATCCCCCGGGTGGTTGAATATCAATTTCCAGCTTAATTTTCAGGATAGCTTCCTTGCTAATCTCCTTCAGAATTTCCGCAGGAGCCTCAATCATAATGAGTTGACGATAAGTATTTCCTTTCAGAAATGCAGATTCTATTGTTGACTCCACAAAACCAAAGGCATTCAATTCCCTTTCCAGGGCAGAAGCATAAACCTGAAAATCAAAGGATGCTGATGGTTTCAGCAGGGAGAAATCAAGATCTTCCGAAAAACGGTCCAGGCCATACAGCATACGCAGGGCAGTACCCCCATAAAAGGCTGAATGTTCGAAAAAACGGGCCCTCCACAGTCCAAGTAGCGCCAGGGACTGAAGTATCTCCCTTAAGGCCCTGACCAATCCGGCAGTAGTTTTTGGTAATGGTTCAGGGAGTAATTTTTTCAAGACATGCGGCATGATCAACCTCCAAACCGTTTAAATAAATACTTTCCCATGAACGAAATTTTACGGGCAGAATAATCTTTCTCAATAATCTGCCACTGGGTTTGCCTGTATAGTTTTTCCAGGGTGGACTCATCGATACGCAGATCGGAAAACAGGTAATCTGCAAAGACAGCGGCCGAAGAAGGCTGGAAGCGTTTGTCGGACCAAACTTTATCGGCAAGGGCTTTTAATGGTTCTGCCATAAACCAGTTCATAGGGGGAGATCCCTGTATCGTAAAACCTGTTACATAACGCTCCGTGCTTAGTTGCAGGTATGAAAACCTGCCTGCCGGAGTATTAAAAACCCTGGAACGGCCGGTTGTAATGGAAGTGATGGTTTCCACATGTTCAGGTATTAATCCGTACCATGAAAGTGCATAATCCAGACTAATAACTGATGGGCCGTACACAAGGTTGGCCAGGGTTTCCAGAGAAACATTGTTCCTGCGCCAGAGCGAACCAAAGATATACAGACCTTTCCGTATACGGATGATCTGGTTTTTGCGAAGAAGCGCTGATACCACATCACGCGGTTTACGATACTCCTTCAAAGCCATCGTTAACTGGGTATAGTCAAAGATTTCCTGATCTATAACCTGGCGGATTTGTTCAATAGCGATCATTTTAATTGCAGTGATTGTCCATTAATTTTGGACATAGACTGCAAATATAGCAATAATTCCTTTCCGCACAGATATCCGATGCATCAATTGCCCCTAAATGTTCTTTCTTTTGTCATTGCTACAAAAGAGGTAGGCTTCGCCTTGAACGTATTAGTGATTCAAGGCGTTTTTCTTTTTTTTGCCCTCAGGCCGGGCGGGCCTCGCTGCTACCTCCTCAACTGGAACGATTAAGTTTTAAGTGATTAAGTTTTAAGTGTTAAGAATTACTGCCAACTGCCAACTGCCAACTGCCAACTGAACAGGTTGCTCCGGTAGCAGCTGATGTGTTTTTTCTTTTCTTTCTTCGAAAGATTTATCAGGCGAAGGCCTTAAATTGAATTGCCCTGGCCTTCAGGCCGGGGATTAGAGAGGGCGGAATCATGTTCCTCCCCGGATTGCTTCCCCCGAGTCCTCGGGGTCGCAATGACCCGGGAAGGGGAGGGGCAGGAGAGAGGAGACAGGAGAAAGGAGACGGGAGTCAGGAGTAGGGAGACAGGAAAGGGGATAAGGGATAAGGGATAAGGGATAAGGGACTTTTCTTTGCTACTTTCTTTTGGTGGTAGCAAAAGAAAGTAGAGGTAAAAAAGGGTGCCCCGACTTTTGCATTCCCCTCCCTGGGGAGGGGTAGTTCGAGAGGGGCTGACCAAAAGACGTTTGAAAAAATGTATAATCATGCAAATAGACATTGAAAAAAATGTATATTTGTACAAAAATATAAAGGATATGTACAGGGAAAAGTTGAAGGACCTGGAAGTCTGGAAGAAGTCAAAGAACAGGAAACCATTAATCTTACGTGGAGCCAGACAGGTGGGGAAGACCTGGCTGCTGAAGGAATTCGGAAAAAATTCATACGAACATACGGTCTATCTGAATTTTGAGAAGGATAGCCGGCTGGTGAATCTTTTTGAGGTCGGACTCGATATCCCAGGGATCATCGGGGGCATCCAGGCAGTGACAGGAAAAAAAATCCATGCTTCAAACACCTTGCTTATTTTTGATGAAATCCAATCGGTGCCCCCGGCGGTTACCTCATTAAAGTACTTTGCCGAGGATGCTCCGGAATACCATATTGCTGCAGCAGGTTCGTTACTTGGAATTGCATTGACCCCAAAGGTCTCCTTTCCGGTGGGGAAAGTTGAATTTATGGACCTTAACCCGCTCACCTTCAGTGAATTTCTTGACGCAAATGGAGAAGGTTCACTCTCCGGGATCCTTACCACCCCGCAGTCAGCCACCATGAAAGCTCTGCATGCAAAACTGATCCGCAGATTAAAAGAGTACTATTACACGGGCGGAATGCCTGAAGCGGTAGAAGCTTTTGCAGGAGAACAGGATTTCGTTGCAGTGAGGAGGATACAAAAGGATATTTTACAGGCGTTCGAGCAGGATTTCTCAAAACATGCACCAAATTCAATCATTCCACGCATCCGGATGCTGTGGAATTCCATTCCTTCGCAGCTTGCCCGCGAAAACAGGAAGTTCATGTATGGGATCATCAGAACAGGGGCAAGAGCCAAGGAATACGAACTGGCGCTGAACTGGCTCGAGGACTGCCGGCTTGTAACCCGGGTGAACCGGGTCAATAGACCAGGAATTCCGTTAAAGGCTTATGAGGACCCTGGTGCATTCAAACTTTTTACATTGGACACAGGCCTCCTCGGAGCGCTTTGTGATCTGGAGCCGGCAACCCTGCTTGATGGGAATGCCATTTTTACTGAGTTCAAGGGAGCCCTGACTGAACAATTTGTTTTTCAACAGCTTTTCGCGGATAGTCGCTTTGTGATCAGATACTGGTCTGCAGAAAGATCGACCGCTGAGGTTGATTTCATAGTCCAGTGCAAGGACCGGGTTTATCCGGTTGAAGTCAAAGCCGAAGAGCACCTGCAAGCTAAAAGCCTGAAAGTCTATTATGAAAAATACCATCCTTTACTTGCCGTCCGAACCTCTGTATCAGACTACCGCCTGTCAGGATGGCTGATGAACATCCCCCTTTATGCAATAGGGAATCTGAGGGAGTTTGTTGGTTGAGCTGCCACCTGCACAACTTTTTTTCGCTGCCGCCTACACAACTTTTTTTCGTGCTTCTACAACGGAACTGGAGCGCTTTATTCAATTAAGAATTAAGAATGACGAATTAGGAATGAAAGATCCCATATCGCGTATCACGTATCGCGTATCTTTTTCAAACCCCGCGTTCCTATGTTCCTTATGCAGAAGCACATGTGTTTTATTATTACTTTCTGCGAAAGAATTTGAATTACCCTGGCCGTTAGGCCGGGTACATCGTAGGGGCGTGGCATGCCTCGCCTCGTAAGGAGCGGTTTAACGTCACCCCTCCCCGGGTTGCTTCCCCCGAGGGATCGGGACAGGCCCCGAGGACCAGGGGTCGCAATGACACGGTGAGGGGAGGGGTAGGGGTGGGGAAGCGCGAAAGTGATTAAGTGTTAAGTGGTTAAGTTTTAAGTGTTAAGGTGATTGGGATTTGGGATTTGTCTTATCCCGCATCCCGCATCCCGGATCCCGTATCGCGTATCACTCCTTTTTCTCCGAGTCCCGGCCGGCAAGGTGAAAGAGAATGGCAAACAGAATGAAATTGATTGCCGAAAAATACAAAATATGAGGTTTTACGTGAAATAACGGAACCTGGGCAATGCTTAGGATAATTCCGACCAGCATCAGGACTGTTGCAATGCATGAACACACGCAGGCCAGGGGTTTGAATGTTTTTCTCATGGTTGTTGGTTTGTTGGTTTCCTGACAAATATACTGCGCTTTTAAATAAAACCAATCGACAAGATCAGATTTTCTTGATATGACCGAAGCGCTTGCCGGATGTTTAGGGTGTGCTGAAATCAGTTCAATTTGCCTTGTGGACCCAGCTCAGTCTCGTTGCCAGATGGGATACAGGAAACCGCTACCGACGGTGATGAGAATGGAATTCTTCATTTTTTCCTGGGATATCCAACTCTTTCCCAAAATAGCCAGGTGAGGAAGTAGAATCCATAGAAGATGATCTTTGTCAGCCAA
>JADHVS010000257.1 GCA_016783865.1 Bacteroidales bacterium | reverse complement strand
CAAGCCGGCAACTGGAATTTATCCATCATCGTATGCCGGCAATTATAGAAAAAGAAAATATAAATATCTGGCTGGATTGTGATACCAATGATTCCGGGTCTGCATTGAATTTGCTTCAACCGCTTCAGAAAGGATTGGAATCCTACCCGGTATCTACATTGGTGAATAGTGTTCAGAATAATTCACCCATATGTATTGAGAAAGTGTCGGAAACACACCAGTCTCTTTTCGATTAATTAAAATTGCTTACGTTATAATTATAGGACCACACAGTTCTATTCAGGGTAAAATCAAGCCTACAGTTAGGTGCCCATCAGATATGGAACAAAGTGGACATTATTAAGCAATAATGAAACCGCCTCCGGTTTAAATTCCATCACTATCATTTTCGTGTGAAAAATTAGATATTCGCTTATATTATATACCGAATATTTATGATTAACACACATCTATATCAGTTCAGCAAAGCCATCGTAAAAACACCCTGTCGGAATTTTATTAATGGGTTGACAACCGCCGGTCTCGGTCTGCCAGATTATTATCTCGCAGGAGAACAGCATAGTGGATATATCAGGGCATTAGAAGCGTGTGGCCTGGATGTTATCGTTCTGGAAGCAGATGAAAACTATCCCGATTCTGTTTTTATTGAGGATACTGCGCTTCTGACACCGCATTGCGCAATTATCATGCGTCCTGGTGCGCCAAGCCGCAAAGGTGAGGTTGATGCAATATTACCTGTTATCAGGAAATATTTTGAGAGAATCGAAGCCATCCGAAGTCCAGGAACAATGGATGCCGGAGATATTTTAAGAACAGACGGTTGTTATTTTATTGGCCTGTCAAGCCGGACAAATATTGACGGAGCGCAGCAGCTCATTACTATTCTCGGAAATTATGGGCTAAGGGGAAAAACTGTCCCATTGCAGGAGATGTTGCATCTGAAATCCGGCGTTGCATATCTGGGACACGATACTCTGGTCGTGACCGGTGAATTGACAAACCAGCCGGCTTTCCAGCGGTTTCATATTGTGAAAATTCTAAATGAGGAATCCTACGCTGCCAATTGCATTCAGGTTAACGGAACGGTTATCCTGCTGGACGGATATCCAAATGCACGTCGAGCGATTGAAAAAGCGGGTTTCAATACAATTGTCGTGAACGTTTCTGAATTTCAAAAACTCGATGGCGGGGTTAGTTGTCTATCACTTCGTTTCTGAAATAACGTAAAACTCAGGAGATATTAATGAAAAAGATGTACTCAATCAGTCCAAGTGGCGAGAAATTTCGAATTCCAAGTAAGGAAGAATACAAAACAGAATTTGACATGCTGAAAAGTAGGGTTAAATCCGAACGGGAAAAAGGACGAGAAATTGTTGTGGTGATGGGAGTCGGATTTGTTGGTGCGGTAATGGCAGCTATCGTCGCTGATACCGTTAATGAAAACGGAAAACCTTCCAAATTTGTAATTGGAATACAACTTCCCAGTGTCCGGAGTTATTGAAAAATTCCATTACTTAACTGAGGTGTATAACCGGTAAAAACCGAAGATCCGGAGGTTGATCCGATGATTGAACGCTGTGTTAAAAAGAAGAAAACCCTAATGGCAACGTACACCTAATGATGTCCTTATACTATCTGAATCTTGATCCAAAAATACTGGTTGAACAAATTGGTCTCCCGACAGCGATTATCGATTGTTTTGGGATTCTTGATGATGACAAGATTCGGGAATATTTTGAGCTTGGCTGCGAAGTAAAGGGTTTAGGTCGGGGACATATCCAGAGAATTAAAGAGGATGTCCGATAAGGAAACATTTGATTTAAATGAAATCATCCATTAACGTTAAAAAAATCCGCTGGGGAATCATTGGTTGCGGTAATGTGACTGAACATAAAAGCGGACCAGGTTTTCAGAAAGCGGAAAATTCTGAGCTGGTAGCAGTAATGCGGCGCAATGGGAAATTAGCGAAAGATTATGCCCGAAGGCATAACGTTTCAAAGTGGTATAACGATGCCGATAAGTTGATCAATGATCCGGATGTTGATGCTGTCTACATTGCAACACCACCATCATCACACATGGAATACACTAATAAGGTTGCTCAATCCAGAAAACCGGTATATGTCGAAAAACCAATGGCATGTAGTTTCACCGAATGTCAGCAGATGATCGATGCTTGTGAGAAAGCCACTGTTCCACTGTTCGTAGCATATTATCGGCGGGCTTTACCGCGATTTCTGAAATTAAAAGCGATCATTGAAAGAGGCGATATTGGTGAGATTCGGGCGGTTAATGTCAGGTTCTATCAGAAACCATCCAAAGCGGATCAATCCGGCGAATACCACTGGAGGGTTGATTCGGATATTGCCGGTTGTGGGTATTTCTGCGATCTGGGTACCCACATGATCGACTTGATGCAATTTTTCCTGGGACCAATTGCTGATGCAAACGGATTTGCAGAAAATCAGGCCGGTTTATACAAAGTTGAAGACGCGGTTAGCGCTACATTCAGATTTGAGAATGGCATTCAAGGATCCGGAACCTGGTGCTTTACAGCCAATGAAAACCTCGATCAGACTGAAATTGTCGGATCGAAAGGTAAAATTACTTATGCGACTTTTGGAGATTTACCGTTCATTGTTCATACGAAACACCGGCGAAAAGAATACAAAATACGCCATCCTGATCACATTCAGCAGCCGTTGACCCAGACAATCGTGGATGAATTAACCGGAACAGGGAAGTGCCCGAGTACAGGTAAATCTGCAGCGATGACCAATTGGGTGATTGATAAGATTTTAAAAAGAATTTTCTGAAATCTAATTATAGAGATTAAAATGGCTCACCACATAATCAAATCGGGGTATTCCAGATTAGTTGAACGTCTGAACAAGTTTCCGCAGGGTGCACCACCTTCAGACACATTGTTCGCTATTCTTAAAATGCTTTTCAGTGAGCGGGAAGCCCAATATGTTTCGATGCTGCCGATTAAACCATTCACCGCTAAGAAAGCCAGTAAAATTTGGAAATTGGATATCACCGAGACACAGAAAATTCTTGATGAATTAGCCAATCGCGCTATCCTGGTCGATATAGATCATAATGGTGAGTCAGAGTATGTTTTACCGCCGCCGATGGCCGGTTTCTTTGAATTTTCGCTAATGCGTATAAACAATGATCTTGACCAGAAAATTTTAAGTGAACTTTTTTATCAATACCTAAATGTTGAGGAAGATTTTATCAGGGACCTTTTTACTCGAGGTGATACACAAATAGGTCGAACATTTGTCAATGAACCGGCATTATCAGAAGAAAATGCCCTTTACGTACTTGATTATGAACGGGCCAGCGAAGTCATCAAAACCGCAAGCCACAGGGCTGTTGGAATGTGTTATTGCCGACATAAAATGCTGCATATCGGAGAAGCTTGTGATGCACCAATGGATATTTGCATGTCGTTTAATGTTTCCGCTGCTTCGCTAAGCAAACATGGATTTGCCCGTGAAATAGATGTTGCCGAATGTCTTGATCTACTCCAAATAGCCTATGAAAATAAGCTGGTGCAATTTGGATCGAATATGAGGGAAGAAGTGAACTTTATCTGCAATTGCTGTGGTTGCTGTTGCGAAGCCATGATTGCCGCCAGACGGTTTGCTATTCTCAATCCGGTGCATACGACTAATTTTTTTCCTGAAATCCATGCAAAGGACTGTAATGGCTGTGGAAAATGTGTCAATATCTGTCCGGTGGAAGCCATGACACTGGTTTCGGCAAATGATCCACATAAACCAAAAGCAAAACGTGCCAAATTGAATGAAGATATTTGTCTTGGCTGTGGGATTTGTGTCAATGCCTGTGCGAAAGGTTGGATTGCCTTGAAAGCCCGTGAAAAACGGGTAATAACTCCCCTGAACAGTATACATAAAATTGTTGTAATGGCGATTGAGCGTGGAGTATTACAAAACTTAATCTTTGATAACCAGGTACTCTGGAGCCATCGTGCCCTGGCTGGAGTATTAGGAGTAATACTCAAATTACCACCGTTCAAACAAGTACTGGCCAGCCAGCAGGTGAAATCGAGATATCTCGAGTCGATGATTAGACGAATGCAAAATTAATTAAGGGCGTATAATCTGGCTACGGGGTTGCCCGCCTGAATGACGGAGTCGGGCAGGTACTCAATAGCCTTTATCTTTCCGTAGCCATTTCCTTTAGCCGACAGCCTCATATTCTCTACATCCAATCTGTTGAGTAATATCGTTCTGTAGCGCCTGCCCGACATGAATACCGGCAGGCGGGCGGCCCCGGAACGAGAATAAACCCAACCTTCAGAAGGTTGTAGCAGAAATCCTGACCAGTCTGTAAATCTTTTTATTAAACCTTCTGAAGGTTTCTGACCTTACCACAAGGCTCAACGCTCCAGAATTCCTCCGCAACCAATCCTTCTGGCTGCGGGGTTAGCCAATCTACCGAGAAAAATATCCATTACAAGATTAAAAATACCTGACCTTTGCGGAAAGATTTCTTATACTTATAGGCAATTTTTAAATTGATAAAAATATACTGAGAAACGTGAAAATAGAAACCAGAAAAATACAGATCAGTGGAATTGTACAGGGTGTAGGGTTTCGGCCATTTGTCTATAATCTTGCCTGTAAATTTCAATTAACTGGTTATGTTTATAATGATCCCGCCGGTGTGACGATCGTGGTACAGGGATGCTATTCCAATATTGAAACATTCGAAAAAGAATTACGGATTAATCCTCCACCGAGAAGTAAAATCGTTGATTATGAATCAGTAGACATTTTTTCAGATACTATTTACTCGAACTTTCTTATTCAATCAAGCCCATCTAAGGGTGCCAAAACCGCGGCTGTATCACCGGATCTGGATGTTTGTGATGATTGCCGACGGGAGATGTTCAACTCTGCAAACCGGCGCTATTTGTATCCCTTCATCAACTGCACTAATTGCGGTCCGCGCTACACGATCATCCGGGATATACCTTATGACCGCCCGAAAACAACCATGATAGATTTTACGATGTGTCCAGATTGTCAGGTAGAATATGATGATCCGACGAACCGGCGTTTTCATGCCCAACCCAATGCCTGTCCGGTGTGTGGGCCTCATATACAGTTAAGAAATAAGATCGGTGAAGTACTGTTAAGTGCTTATAAGTCAGAGGAATACGAAGATCTGTTTAAGCAAATTATGCAATTATTTTCAGAAGGGCATATCATTGCAATAAAAGGAGTTGGCGGGTATCATCTAGCCTGCGATGCAGCCAATGAAGCAGCGGTTTCGACACTGCGCTCTCGTAAATATCGTGAAGACAAACCCTTTGCTGTGATGTTCCAGGATTTGAAATCCATCAATAGAGTATGCAACGTAAATCAACCGGAAAGAGATTTGCTGGAGTCGGTTGTTCATCCAATTGTCTTGCTGAAGAAAAACGCCGACTATAATCTTGCGAATAATGTCGCGCCGAATAATCATTATCTGGGTGCAATGCTTCCTTATACACCGCTGCACCATCTGATCTACCGGTTTTTCAATGAACCGCTTGTTATGACGAGTGGAAACATCAGCGATGAACCGATTGCCTATAAGGATAAAGATGCCATTCAGCGTTTAAAGGGCATAGCAGATTATTTTATCATTCATAACAGGGAAATTCATATTCGCTGCGATGATTCGGTTTCCCGGATATGGAACAATAAACCCTATCCAATTCGTAGGTCACGAGGATATGCGCCGGATAAGATCATGATTGACTGGAAGTTTGATCGTCATGTTCTCGCCTGTGGACCTGAACAGAAGAATACCTTTGCATTGGCGAAAGATAACGCAGTTTATCTCAGTCATCACATAGGCGATATGGAAAACCTTGAAGTTTTGAAATCACTGGAAGAAGGTGTTGCACATTATAAACATGTATTTGATATTGAGCCTGTAATCGTTGCATATGATCTGCATCCCGATTATTTGAGCACGAAATATGCTGAAGATT
>JADHVS010000256.1 GCA_016783865.1 Bacteroidales bacterium | reverse complement strand
GGAATTTGAAATGGCACTGATTAAAAGAGCCATAGAGGTAAACAGGGGCAACCTGGCTAAATCTGCCAGGGACCTTGGGATAACACGTAAGACGCTGTATAATAAGATAGATAAATACAGGATATAAATTGACTAAAATGAGCTAAATTGACTAAAATTTATAAATTCGGAATTTTAATTGTTATTGATTCGCCTATATCTAATGCTGTTGTTATCGTACTCAAATCCGTGAATAACTCGCCCGTTTTACCTGAATAATGGCTGTGCCCGATAACCTTCATCGGATAGGATGACTGCCGGTTGTTCAGGTCAATTTCAGCAGCATATACCAGGGCCGGCTGACAGGATGTTTTGTATTCATCATCATCCGGGTATTTGTTGTTTGTCCAGTATTCATTCCAGTCCCAGGTCTGGTTAATCTCGAACAATATTTTAAACCTTGCCGGGGGATCTTCATCAAATCTTGTCGTTACCTCAAAGCTTCCTGCAGGAGTGGCCCCGGTATAGGCATCCGGTACGGGATTTTTGCCGGATGGCATGTAGAGTCCATCTTCGGCTGTTATCCCCCGTTTGTGAGCCCAATACGGAATCGCTGCAGGCCTCCTGATCTCACCCGGCATCCACTTCCCGGTGGAAGCGTCACCGTGACCAAAAACACCTGTTCCCAGTGATTCTGTGATAAACAATGTTTGTATATAATTTCCATCCATGTCCTCTGCCCACAGAACAAAGGAAGGATGGTTGTGTTCTTTGCCTTTCTTAAATTCAAGGGTTATTGCTGGTCCCTCTTTTCCTGCATTGGCGATGATGGATTGATAATCATCGTACATGACAATTTTTGACGATTTACAGGAGATAAGCATCAATAATGTGATGAATATAAGTATGTTAGTTTTCATGATTATGTTTATGTTGCAGGTTGCAAGTTACGGGTTGCAGGTTACAGGTTGCAAGTTGCAGGTTATTAAGTTTCTTTATATTTCTAAAATCATAAATCGTTAAATGTTTCATTCGCGAGGGCGGTTGTGACTGTGGCCCTGCGCGTGCCGAGCAATCATTATTCTGAGTTCATCAGAATTCAACAATAATACCTATGGTTGGCAGAATCGTTCCTGCTTGCGGTTTCACAAGCTTAAGCTGGTATAACTGCTGGTCATAAGGATCTGCCGGATTGATAACTACCGGATCTCCATTATCATCCTCCACACGGTAAAGGCTATTGGGTGAATCAGCTTTGTAGTTCAGCACATTCTGGATATCCAGGTATATGTTCAGTGTCCATTTTGAGAAATAAAACTCCTTATCTGCCCGTATATCCAGCTGGTTGAAGCCGTTCAACCTCAATGAATTAAATTGCGAATAATCGAGGTACCCGATCCCCTGTGCATCCCATGCCGCTCTGCGGGCACTCTTATCCACGTCCCATGGAGTGTAGGGAGGTCCCCCGACAAATCTCCATTTCAGTCCCGCCTGCCAGTTCCCTTTAAATTTACGCAAAGCGGTAATATTCAGCAGGTGAACATTATCCCAGGCGGTAGGCAAATAACTATCGATGGGGGAGAACAATGAATCCACTTCCTGTGATTCACTTCTCACCAGGGTATAGGAAGTAATGATATTAAACCCGAACAGATCCTTGTTCCGGTATAAAAGCTCCATCCCATAAGCCTTTCCTCTGGCAGCAGGTAATACCTTTTCATCACCGAAAGTGCCAAAATCACCTCCTTTGCTTGCAATGGAGACACCATCCAGTACCGACACAGGATAGTAGTTATACCATTTGTAAAATCCTTCGAGTGTTAACTTTGATTTATCATCGGGAATGAATTCAAAGCCTGTCACCAGGTGGTCGCTCCGGATGTATTTCAATCCATTCTCTTTATTTACCAGGTTCCCGTCATTATTCCTGAATCCCAGCATGGTATAGGGTGGCTGCTGGAAGTACCGCCCTGCATTCAGGTTCAGGTACAATTTGGGAAGCATCAGCCAGGATAGTGAAAACCTGGGAGATAATTGGTTGAACATATTACTCATTTCTTTGGAATAACTGTTGGCATCCATTCTCAATCCAAGTGAAAGGACCAGCCGGTCGCCCATGAGTTCCTGGCTGGCCTGGCCAAATAAACCCCACTTGAATAAGTCAAGTTCAGAGTTATAATTAAGAGTAACCGGCCTGTCATTTTCAAATGACCGGTTAATGGTTTTGTTCATATAATACGCATATTCGAGGTTGGCTCCATAGCTGATCTTCAGCCCTTTACCCGGCCTTGAAAGGCGCTCATACCTCAATTTATTCTCAATTTCATCCGAGGTGTAATCCAGGATCAGCAATGAATCGGTTTCAATGTTATTAGCGTACTTGAAGGCTCCATTGTTCAGGTGGCTCCTGCTCACCACCCAGGTATCGTATCCCTTTTCGCGGTAGTGCTTGTACACAGCTCCGAAAGTATAGCTCCACTGGTTATTTTCGGGAAGGTAACCGAGAATGTATTTCTGGTCCTCCGTTTTATTCGCCTCCAGGTTCAACCTGGATACATCATACGATCCAAGGCCCAGGAAGGTGATTTCGTTTTTATCATTTATCCTGCTTTTAACTTTGAACTGGAAATCGTTGTATGTTGGGAGAAATGGCAGTTCCAGCGCAGCAAAAAGAAATTGCAGGTAAGATCTTCGAACCGATGCAATGTAGGTGGTGTTCTCACTGACTGGGCCGTCAAAGGTAAAAGCCAGGTCGGTAGCACCTACCGATCCGCGGAATTTGAGTTTATCCGGGTTGCCGTCAATTTGCCTGAATTCAAGAACCGAACTGAGGGCGTTGCCCCGGTTGGCAGGAAATGCTCCGGAATAGAAATCCACACTCCGGATAAAATCCACGTTCAGTATGCCCACCGGTCCACCCGAAGCTCCCTGAGTGGCAAAATGGTTTATATTAGGTATTTCAACACCATCCAGGAAGAATTTATTTTCTCCGGATCCTCCGCCACGGACAATCAGGTCATTCCGGAAAGCCGCGGTGGAAGCCACGCCAGGGAATGATTGTAATACCTTGGAGATGTCACGGTTTCCTCCGGGATTCTTTTCGATCTCCTCTATGCCAATGCGTTGCAGTGAAACAGGACTCTCTTCCTTCTTTCTGAAGGGAGAGGCTTTTATGGTTATTTCATCAATTTCAATGGTTACCTCTTTAAGCGGGATATTAATGTATACCTTATTCGCATTGGTTACCGGTATCTGCTCTGAAACATAGGTTTTGAATCCTATGGATGAAATCCTCAGCTCAACATAACCGGGCTTGATCCCTGTGAACAGGAAATTACCATCAAGGTCACTTACTGATCCAATGGTTGTTCCCCAGATAACTACACTGGCAAAGGGTACTGGTTCATTGTTGCTTTCATTGTATACCCTTCCCTCAATAATGCCATTTGTTTGCTGGGCGGAAATATCCAATCCTATGCCTATAGATAATATTATTATTATTATGAGTTTTATCTGTTTCATGCGACTTTAACAAATGGAAACAGTAATTGTTCAAAAAGATGAGATTTGATTTTCGAAATATACTATCTCCGGGGTAAAATCCAGGAAGGAGTGCTGTTTTTGTAATAATTTTAACAATTCGATTTGTTTATTGACAAACCGGCGATGTTCTTCAGAACCAGGGTGAAAAGGTTTATGGTTCATGGACCTGTTCAGGGATTCCAGTTCTTCTATCAAGTTAAGCGTATCCGGACTAAAATATGTATCCGAGAATTTCTTCCAGATATAAGATGTCATCTGTGCATTCGGATGGATCATGTCTTCTTCATAAAAGCGGTAATCCCTCAGGTCGTCCATGGCCAGTTCATAGGCCGGGAAATATTCTGAGAATTCAAATAATTCCGCTAATTCATGTATGGCCAGGATCAGGGTCGATTTGCTGACCATATTCAGCGGTGCGCCGTCTTTCCAATGCCTGACCGGACTGACAGTAAATATGAAACGCACCTTGGGATTAAATTTCCTTATTTCCCGGATAAGCTCCTGATAATGAGCCACAATCACATCCACCTTAAGCAGTTCCCGGGTAAAATGACGTGCAGGCAATTTGTGGTTGTTGGAAACGATCTTTCCCGAATCAGCCAGCCGGTATACCCAGGCAGTGCCGAAGGTCAGAATTATATAATCTGCTTTTTTAAGCCGGAGCGAGGCCTCTTCAATGCGGGTATTTATCCGTTTCAGGCATACATCAGGATCCGGATCTGAAAAATGACCATGGTGGTCGAAACTGACATACCTGCCCCGGGTTTCGAACAGGTCTGAGGGCTGGTATTCCTTTTCCTGCAGCAGGGAAGTCAGGCAGGTGGCAATGGACAGGGGATTGTATACGATACCGGTAGGGTTGATATCAACATCGAACTTATTCTCCACCAGCAACTTGCCAATATTTTCTGAAAAGCAGGAACCGATCAGCAACCCTTTTGTTTGGTGATTGATCTTATTGTCAGAAGGAGGGATTTGTATTTCTGTCCTGAATTTTTCCATCAGGTGGTTGCTTTGGCTTGCACCGGAGTAAGGATTTTCATTTGCAAAAGCCAGTCCATGACATAGCTGAAGATTTCCTGGTATTCATACTCGCTGTGCAGCTCATGGTACAGACCATCCCAGATCTTAACCGTGGTCGAAGGGCTGGTATTCCTCGCCATCTCCTCGCTGGCTGAATGGGAGGTGGTTGTATCACCACTTCCATGCATGATCAGGAACGGACGATTTATTTTATACACATTCTTCATGGCAAAGAGTCCCTGTTCCATTGTGATCTGAAACATCCGGAGAGAGATGGCACGGTGGATCAGCGGATCTATTTTAGCTTCTTCATTGATCACCGGATCGTGACACCGGTTGCCGGATTTTGCATTGTTATTGATAACCAGTGAGGGCAAGACTGGAGTTAAGATTTTTGAAAGAAACGTAAGGTGCCAGGGAATTTTGACCATCAGCTTCAGCCAGGGAGCACTGATTATGACAGCCTGCAGTGCGGGATCTTTCGACATGGCATAGTTTGCAGCCAGGGTTCCTCCCCAGCTGTGGCCGTAAAGGATGACCGGCAATCCGGGGAATAATTCCTGTGATTTTGAAATAATGAAGTCAACCTGGTCGATCAGTTTCTGGTAATTCCTGATATGTCCATGTTTACCTTCCGACCTGCCATTCCCGATCATATCCTGGGACAGCACAGCCACGCCATTTTGAGCAAACAAACTTGCCCAGCGCTTGTACCTGCCGGAATGTTCCCCGAGTCCGTGTACAATAATTAAGACCCCGCGGGTGTCACCCTCCGGCTGCCAGGACTGGCCATAAATCTTTTTGTTATCAGCAGAAATCCACTCGTACTCCCTGTGTATCATTCCCGTCAAAGACTAAGTTTGTTAAATTTGCACTAAAACTCATGCGAAATTAATCAAAATGCAGGACATTATTCAAATCAGCACCGACCGTCAGAACGGATTGTATGATATCACCCACCAGGTAAAAAAGATTGTATCGGGAAGCGGGGTGGACCAGGGAATGGTCTCCGTGTATGTACAGGGAGCCACTGCAGCCATCATGATCCAGGAGAACTGGGACCAGTCGGTCCAGAACGATGTGGTGACCCTTCTGAATAAGTTAATCCCTCATGGAGTATGGGAGCATGACGCCCAGGATGACAATGGCGATGCCCACCTGAAAGCAGGCATTATCGGCCCGGGCGAAACCATTCCGATCGTGGACGGGCAAATAGGCCTTTCCACCTGGCAGAACATTTTTGTATGCGAATTTGACGGCCCGCGCAGTGTCAGGAAAATTGTTGTTACTATATTTGATACGGGGAAGTGATGTTCCCTTAATCAGTATTTTACTACGGTCATTAATTTTTATTAGAAATTGAATCCTGCGAGCGCATTGGCTTCGCCGAACTCAGAAACTCGTTTCCCCGTAGCTTGCTGCGGGGTTAGCGAGCGCAATTAAAAATTTATATAAAGGATCGATGATTCCTCGCAGCTTGCTGCGAGGAGAGTCA
>JADHVS010000255.1 GCA_016783865.1 Bacteroidales bacterium | reverse complement strand
TACGCTCACCTTCCCAATGAAAGGTTTCCTCTGTACCAACCTCTACTCCATTCCCATTCATTTTTCCTTCCAATACAGAAGCTGTTATTATGTAGTCACGTTTATCTAATGTATCCCTGACATTTAATAAAATCGTATCGTTATCAAATTCTAGTTTTGTAACTAAAAGAGACTCCTCTATAAAGGATACATTTATCTTATTCTCAGTCATCAAAATATCCATTCGAAGATGGAAATCATCGGCTTTACATTTCCATGCACCAAGAAGCTTTTCTTCTTGTGTCTCAAGAAGAGGGAGCCCATAGAAAATTGGATTATTTGAAATCCCTGTTCTGAAAGAGGGCTTCACATTGAGTCTTATTTTTCCATTATCCATATTCTGATAGACAGCTATCAATCCGTCAATTTTTCTATTCGGTGGAATGCCAAAGAATGGAATTCTATCAATATTCTTCCAGGTATCCAAGGAATCAACTACTTCCCGAAGCTGAAAGTTTGGTTCCCCTTCAACCTTTGAAACGAAGTAAACCGGAACAGGTAAGTAGAGCCTGGGATCATTAAGGTCAAGGCGGTACATGATCTGATTGTAATCATATCTGGGTGTTGGATAATCTGTCTGAGATAATAAAATAGAATAGGTACCATCGAAATAAATATAACGGCCATCCTCTTTATCGAAAAAGGGGTGCTGAGTCACATTGTAAAAGTTGTATTTATTATGGGTAGCGATCTTTTTTATATATGCCCAGGGTCCTACCGGAGTATCTCCTTCTGCGTACCAAATCTCACCGAGAGGTAATAATTCCCTGGATTGCATAATCATCACCCACTTCTTTCGGTATTCATTCCAATAGACAGAACCTGCATGGGACATTATCCTGGTTCCATCATCGATATTAAACAGGTGTATCCATCCTTCCTCCTCTTTAATCACACCACTATCTACAAGTTCTTTTTGCCGGCCGTAATCAACCGGATCTGTTCCTGCTTTCCAGGAATAAATAATTTCTCCTTTCTCATTTCTGTCAATCTCAGATGAGGGTCCGGTATACCTCGTGCCCTCTTTCAGACAGGTAAATGCTTCGTATGAATGAAGGTCCTTAATATGCTCCAGGTCTGCAATTACACGCAATGAATAGGGTGTTCTAAAAGAAAAATAATGAAAAACTTCCCCATTAATATTTGCCTTCAGGTAATGTCCTTTGGGCCAGAAAGGGGAAACAGAGCTATATCGGAAATATGGTTCAAATATTCCTTTTTCATCATTGAATATGGCTAGCCCACTTTCATAGATCACACCTAATCCCCTCTGTCTTCCATAGTGCAGTACTAGCTGTTCTTTACCTGTATCATCCTTAAGTACCGCCATCCAGTGAGGCCAAACTGAAAGTAGTCCCGGAAAAGGACACATTTGTTTACTGAATCCTGTCTCATCTACAAAAAATGTCAGATCAATTCCAATATCCGGATCAAGTCCTCCTTCGTTTGGAAATTCTGATGTTGCTCCGGAAACGGCAAAATGACCAATGGAACTTGATAGTTTTTCGGTATCTCCCCAAGTCCAGAAAATCTTGCCTTTATAAGGTAAGGCCATAGAAGCATCCAGGCCTGTAACCTGAGCATTTAAAGCCGCTCGTTTAACTGGAATAGGATGTCCCACTAGCATACTATGGTGATATAGGCCTTCACCAGTAAAACGATAGAATCGCTCAGCAACATTTATGCGCTTAATATTTATTATTACACTGTCTCCTTTTGTCACTTTGAATGCTCTTCCAGGGTTGCCAAAGAAGTCCCGAGGATATTCATAACCTGGACTAGTAATAGAAAAATAAACTTCCCGATCCATTAAGCCTGGTTCAAAAAAGGCTATGATCCCATTGTTATCTGTATAATAGCGGATTGAACTGGTTGTTTTCATCTCAACCAAAGGAACGCCCCGACCTGTTTTCTGATCAACGACCCTGAAAGTAAAATACTTATTACTGTCTTGAGCAAAAGTTGCAGGCACCTTCATAGACAGGATGCACAAAAGAGATAATATGGAAATCAATTTTGTCATATTATGTGTTAGGCAGCCTTGATTTGATTTTTTCTAGAAACAATCCAATTTAATAAGTAGAAAAGACCTACCAAAAAGGCAGGGGTTGCAAATATTGGAGGTCCATCGAAACCGGCGATAATGACAAAAATAATGCTGCCAAGAATGATGATTATTGAACCCCATAGAGGCTTCCACCAAATAACTGCATAGCCAATTAGTGTCTGTCCATAATGTTCCCCATTTTGTTAATAACCGGGATATTTTTTGAAGTGCAGGAGGATTTTTCGCACCAAAGACCACAATTTAGGCACTCAGGGCAAAGTTCCTATTAATTTACAACCCAATTTGTTAATATCTGTGATATTTTGATTTCTCACAGACTTCTTTCTCATCCCATTCTTGGGTTCATTATTCGAAACACCTGTTATTGCTGGTCTTTCCGACGATCAGCTAACCAATGGATCAGGTTTAAGCCGATCAAGAATTAATCCTGTCATCACCCTGAAATTATATGCTAAAACACTCCAAAGGACTTTAGCCTGGAAGTGGATCCATCCTTTCCAATTACAGGTAAAAATATTGAACCCCCGTTTTATATTTGAGATAATAGCTTCCATGGCACTACGCCACTTTTTCAGCCGTGTTTCCATATTCAGACTGCTGACAATATTCTGCATGCTACCAACAACCTTATTAAACACAATATTTGTAATGCCGGCTTCCTGTGCATATTCCAGGTTTGCTTTACTGGCATATCCACCATCGGTAGTGCTGTCGCGCGGTATGATCTCATAGTTTTGAATCACATTGTCAATCGTTGTTTTAAACAAAGATTTGTCTGCCGGATTACCCCTTAAAACCTGACAATCCAGAACAAGATTACTCTTTCCTGCAGCCAGGTTTATCTTGTGGCCAAAAAGCGCTTCCCGCTGACCTTTCACAATGATATCGGTATGTTGTTCATAAATCGAAAACAGTTTATCTTCATTGGGAACTTTTTCTCCCTTAATCTCCTTGCGATAGGTTATGTCATATACCTGTTTCATCAACTCAAGCAATTTTGCCAGTTCCTCTTGAATGCCCCTGGCGATAATACTCGTGGACTTTTTTTTAATCGCATTGGAGGTTTGATTGATCACTTTGGTAAACAAGATTAATTGTTTGCAGAAAAGCGGGTAACGATTTGCTTCTTTGCGCGTGACGTTGATTTTAAAGAAAGTCTTCTTTGCTGATTTTGTATAATCAATAAAATCAAGCGTTTCAATCTCTTCCTTCAATTGTGCCAATAACCGGGTACTTGTTTTTACACAATCCCATACCAGGGAGTTATTGGTAGGGTAATGAATATTGGTCTTGACAACTGTCGCATCCTGTGAAACGCTTTGTAAATCTTCCAATCCTTCGCTGATGGCAATTTTATTAATCTCTACAAGTACGCGATGCAGGGATTCCGGTTTGATCCGGGAGATGTATTTTTGAAACATCTGAAAGCTGTATGGATCGCGGCCATCCAGTTTTATAAAAGCTTCACAGATCCTGGAATCGTTTTGTGCATATTCCAGTTCCCTGTAATCCATTCCGCGCATCTCCTTAAAAATGGCTGCACGAACAATTTGTTCAACACTGGGAGTGTCTTTTCGTCCAAAAGTTGAAGCTCTCTCCTTGCCAATAATGTCTGGTTTCAACATCAAAATGATGTAAGGTCGTGATTCCAAAATCGTATCAATCACGCAAAACTCCGGATTAGTAGACCAATCGGGCTTTTCGAACTTAAGAAGTAAATCGTTGAAGATTTTCATGGATTCATTATCTTTGATTCGAAGATACCGGGAACTTTCTTGGAATATTCTATCAATCCCCAGTATTTATTAACATTTTGAGATTAAAGACAGACTCCAATTAACTGATAGGATGGGAATTTACATGTGTTTACAAAATCTGCTCCGGCCATAACCAGATAATGTGTCTTTAATGAGAATATATCTACATTGAGCTCAATGTAAGTATCTTTAGGAAATGTGTATCCGCCAAAAGTATGCGCATCGGCGAGTGTGAAGTTTTTTAACTCCCAATCTTTTGTAAAACTAATGTTGCCATAACAGGGAATCCCGTCAATGATTGTCTTTTGCTTGAGAAGCCCTTCTATTTGAAGTGTGTCCTTTGTTTTTTTACCGAGGGTAAAAGTAACTTCGGTAAATTCAATATGATTGAAAGTTGTGTCAGAATAAGAGTACTTCTTCTTTTGTCCGAAGCAGGAGGTTGACACAATGATGACTACCAAAAGAATTGCTAGATTTTTCATAGAAATGGGATTATTGTTTTATTAATTTTTGCTGAACCGTCCAGGTATCTCCAGTTATTCTTATCAAATATATTCCATTCGGCAAAAGACTGATATCCATGTCAGTTGTTTTGTTGTTCAACTCCCGGTGCAACATAATTTCTCCGAACAGATCATACATCCAAAGGTTTAAGGCTTGACCTTCAGCACAATCAAGTGTAACTCTTCCAATGGAAGGATTTGGATAAAGTTTTATTTTTTGTTCATTCATATCTTTGGACCCCACGTTAACATCCTTGATACACCGAATGCTTAACGCGATTGTCTTTGGTGTGGGATTACGGTCAACCCCTGCATTTAAGTAATAAAAATAGCGGCTCCAGGCATAAGAAGAAGAAGAGATGAATGTTGTGGATGTCCACCACAATCCATTTTCGTAAAGGGTTTCAAAGGTGTAATTGGTACCAAGCATGCCACCAGGTAGACCTGTAAAATCGCTGCTGTTGGTAGCGCCGGCGTTGGGTGGTAACCAATGAACCGTCCCGGCTTCTTTCATTTTACCGCCGGCAATAAAAGAGCCTCCAAGGAAAGTTTCAACCGCAGCCCATTCGGCATCTGTGGGAACATGCCATCCCGAAGGGCAAATTTCATTGATGTCTGTTGCAGCGTACCAATTGTACAAAGTTCCATATACCGAATCATAGGCAATAGAATCATTGTTGTAATAGCACCTTGCTCCCGTGGTCATATTACTCCATGAGATGCTGCCGGGAACATTAGGAATTGGGACCCCATTATTGTAATGTGTCGTTTTCAGGTTTTCTTTTAACCAAATCTGGCTACCGATTGCGACAGTATGGTACACATTACCATCATAGTCGGTTACTGTCTGTGCCTGGATCTTTAAAGCAAAGATTGCGAGGCATGCGAAAAGCAGAATTTTTCTGTTCATATGGTTTCCTCCTTTTAAATTAAACTGTTTAGACCGGATTTCAAGGTTCGAAGTTAGAGAGACAAATCCCGAATGGGTTGAAATCGGGTTGTAAAACGGTTGTTAAACAATTTGCAAGAGAATATTTTTGATATTGGAATTTTTATACTATTGTTTATCAGCGTATTAGAAAATATCGCTGGTCCTGGTGGGTCGTCCATCACTATGCGGACCCTGCTGATCCTCTTCGGCATGCCAGCGGTTCAGATTAACAGACAGATCAGGGCAACAATCCACCACAACAAATATTATTGTTACATCACCACTGCACCACTACACCACTTTTTATAGTCGATCTGAATCCCAGACTTGTTAAATTTGCAATGCCGCAAACTCAAAGGAACTATCTGAGATTCTATGAAACTTTCCAAACTAGTTTTGACTCTTGTTCTCTTTGTGGTTTTCCAGCTCATGTTGATGTCGCAAACCCGCAATCCTGGCGTGGTTTCGGGGCGTATCCTTGATATACATTCGAAAACCCCTGTTGAATATGCCAATATCCTGCTATTTGATACCCTGACAGGAAAGATGGTGACTGGTATTGTTTCCGACAGCAATGGGCATTTTCGACTGGATAATGTACCCTTAGGGGTATTCATTGTGGAGTATAGCTTCATTGGTTATGCAACAAACCGTACTTCACCTGTTGTTGTCAGCCGGAAAGCCCCAGGTGTCGACCTGGGGGAATTGCTCCTCGATCCATCAGCATTTACGATGAATGAAGTCACCGTCACGGCGGAAAAAGCTACGATGATCACCAA
>JADHVS010000254.1 GCA_016783865.1 Bacteroidales bacterium | reverse complement strand
TCGGATTCAATCCTTTCAAGGGTCTTTCTTACGCGGTCAATAACATCTTCCTTGCTCGCGAATTTCTTATCTTCGGAAAAGACCTTGGCATTGATAAATAAATTTTTTCTGTCATAATCCTTAATCACATTCCCTATCAATTTTTCGCAGTTCCCATTCATATAAACTTCCCCGGCATCAATGAAATTGGCACCGGCATCCAGGAAAGCACGTAATATTGTTTCGTTCCGTGGAGCACCTGAGCTCAGATCAGATATATTAAATCCTGTGCGCCCCAGGGTGCGGTATTGTTTAATTTTAACTTTTTCATCTGCTGGTTTATCTGCCGGCGGATTGGATAATTTTGCCTTACCGGCAGCAGCTAATCCTGCACCAAGGAAACCCAAGGATGAGTTTCGGATAAACTTTCTGCGGCCAAGGTTTTGTTTTGCCATGATATTATAATGTATTGTTGGTTTCGGGAAAAAGAAAAATAATCATACCCTTTGACCGCATCAAGATACATAATTAATTATAGATTAACTTTCCTCGCAGCAAGCTACGGGAAATTCGGGTAACCAAACCGATCCGCCTGCGTCATACCCAAAACCTGAATCATGATAAAAAGTTACCTTATCACAGCCGTTCGGAACCTTTTTAAGCACAAAACCTTTTCGGCCATAAATATAATCGGTCTTTCGCTCAGCATGACCGTTTGTCTGCTTATTATCAATATTATCATCGACCAGTTAAGCTACGACAATTTTCATCCCGAGAAGGACTTTAGTTTTTCACTACAGGCTGTACCAGAAATTTGCCCCGGACGGATCCTCGGGAATGAATTGGGTTTTTATATGCCCAAAATGGTTGTATACTTCATGGCCGTTCTGGCACTGATAGTTATTTTGACCGCAGCGTTCAATTATACCAACCTGTCGCTGGCAAAATCGCTGACGCGTGCCAGGGAGATAGGTGTGAGAAAAGTCGCGGAAGCCTACCGGCATCAGATCTTCGTTCAATTTATCACCGAGTCCATCCTGGCTTCCGTTATTGCCCTGATTATTTCATATGGATTACTACAATTGCTTATGCCTGCTTTTACCGGGATGAAATTCATGACCCTTCTCGAAATATCACCCTATGAGAATGTGAAGGTATACATCTGGTTTGTCCTGTTTGCTCTTGCTACCGGTCTCGTCGCAGGATTGATCCCCGCTTCCTACATGTCGTCCTTTAACCCGGTAATGATCTTTAAGGACCTTTCATCCGTCAGGGTATTTACCAGGGTTTTCCTCAGGAAATTTCTTGTGGTGGCCCAATTCACTGTATCCATTGTACTGGTCATCACTATCATTCTTTTATACCGGCAGATGCGATTTTACCTGAACGCAGATTATGGATTCAATAAGGAGAATATTGTCAACCTGAAGCTGCTTGGAAATGATCCCGGATTGCTGAAAGATGAGTTAAAAGCCATCCCGGAAATCAAAATCATTACCTGGTCATCACACGTTCCGGCAACAGGCAATATGTGGACCGACGAGGCCTGGGTCGATAATAAAGAGGACAAGATAGAAATGGCCTATTTTAGTGTCGATGAGAACTATATGGATGTATTGGGACTGGAGCTGGTGACCGGCCGGAACTTCCTGCAGAATTCATATTCGGGAAAAGAGAAATACATCATCCTTAATGAATATGCAGTGGAAACATTCCAGCTGGGTACACCGGATGAGGCCATAGGTAAATCGATATTCATCGAGGATACCATTTATACCGAGATCATCGGGGTGGTAGAAGATTACCACTATTTTGCCATGTTTGCTAAAATTGGACCGATGGCTCTGCGTGTCATCCCCGACAGCTACCAGTATGCCAACCTGCTGGTAAGCAGTCAGGATATGACAAAAACCATAAAGAAGCTCGAAAAAAGCTGGGAAAAAATCGATCCGGTCCACAAGATCCAGTATGATTTCATGGATCATGAAATCAGAGATTATTACCGGCACTTCAGTGATATATTATACATGGTTGGTGTAACGTCGCTACTGGCCATCCTGATTGCCTGCATGGGATTATTTGGCATGGCCACCTTTTCGGCCGAGACCCGTATAAAAGAGATTGGCGTAAGAAAAGTACTTGGGGCAAATGCCTGGTCGGTGGTTTATCTTATATCAAAAACCTATCTGAAACTTGTACTGATAGCTGTTATTATTGCACTTCCGGTTGCTTATTTCGGGAATAACCTGTGGCTTCAGAATTTTCCGTACAAAGTCTCTTTTGGTGCCGGTACCATCCTGTCAGGGGCATTGCTGGTGCTTGTTCTGAGCCTGATCACCATTGGTTCGCAGACCTATCGTGCAGCTAATGCCGACCCGGCAGGCTCACTAAGGTATGAGTGATCCTTTAAACAGGCTTCGAACCCACAAAAACATAATATTGCTGCCGCGTTTTGAGGGTATGGATGATCAATCGCATGTTGATCTTATAATAAATATCAAAAGCAAATTCACTGAAAAATCCTCCTCTAGGCCTGTTTTTCAGCCATGTTCTATAATTACTGAAACCCTTGATCACGTTTGGGGTAATGTCCTCCTGATGCATGATCTCCAGGTTAGCCTCCTCAAGCTCGCAACGATAGTAATTAAGAGGCCAGTGATTCAGAACCATCTTTTTCTTCCAGAAATTTAGTCTGCCAGGTTTGTTTCCCCTGTTCAGTATATCGGAAATCACAAAGTGCCCGCCAGGCTTTAAAACCCGAAAAATCTCCCTGAAGAAGGATGCTTTATCAGGATAATGAAACGCACTTTCAATATTCACTACAATGTCATATGATTGATCCTCAATATTTTCTAATTTTTGTGCGTCATCAATCTTAAAATCAATGTTTTTTAATCCCTTTCTGTCCTTTTCACTATTGGCGATCTCAATGTTCGACCGGTTCAGGTCAACACCTGTAATGTGCCTGGGTTTGAATTTGTTCTGGATATATTTCGTCTGAACACCATTTCCACAGCCAATTTCCAGCACATCTTTATCCTCCATTGATTCGAAATGTGAAACACAATAGTCAGTCAGATTAGATTGAGCCTCGAGGAACGTATCATCGTCGCTTCGATAATACGGATAGTGCAGCATGGTATATTCGTTGTTGAGCTTTTTAAGCGCACTGTTCATCGAAGTGTAGTAATTCTCAGTAGAAAAACCTGTGCGTAACAATTTGATAAGTTGCCCCATGGGATTCAATGATTAAATCGACTGCAAGTATATTAATTATTTCAATATGTTCTGATTGTATTATTTTGGGGAACCAGTGAGCTAAGACAACCGGTAATCAATCTTTCCAATTCCTGCAAATCACTCATTGCAAAATATCAGGCTAATGGTGGTTTCTTTTCCTGGCTTGCTCTCTGCAATGATATTCCCTCCATGTAATTGCATGATCTGCTTTGAAAGGGTCAACCCGATACCTGCCCCCGATTCTTTGGTAGAGAAAAAAGGTATAAAAACCTCATCCATCTGTTCTTCTTCAATGCCGCATCCATTATCCATAACCCGGATAACCTGTGTTGCCTTTGTGCCTTCAGATATGATCCTGATGAATTTATTCTCCTTATTCCCAAGCGCTTCAATGCTGTTTTTTACCAGGTTGATCAGTACCTGTTCAATGAGATGCTTGTCGGCCAGAATATTCAGTGAGGGATTCGCTGCCCGGATCTCCAGATCGATCTCCCCGGATAAGAGATCTTGTTCAAACAGCCTGACAACATTATTGATTATTTCCTTTACCTCGATCTGCTCCTTCTCAGGTGGTGGAATTTTGCTTATTTCCCTGTATTTCTCAACAAACTCATATAGTCCTTCGCTTCGCTCATGGATCGTCCTGATACTTGTCAGGATATCATGGATGTCATCATCTGAAAGGTCGGCCTTCTTTTTGGATTGTCCCAGGTGATCTTCCACCAGCATCAGAATGGTCTCGGTCATGGAAGATATGGGCGTAACAGAATTCATTATTTCATGCCGCAGGATCCTGATAAGCTTATGCCACGCCTCAACCTCCTTATAGTCTATTTCTGCCCGGATATCCTGGAACGTAATGATCCGGAACTCTTCTTTCAGGATGAGCATGGTGGATATTTTAACCGATAACCGCTTGAAGTCATTTCCCGAGATAAATTCCGTCAGCTTGCTGCCACCTCCTTTCATTTCACCGACTTCTTTTGCAAAATCAGGCACCTGCTTTGAAATATCTTCCCAGGTGGCCGGTTGAGGGATGCCTAATATCTTTTTTGCCGGTTCATTTATCAGGACAATCTCATTCTTATCTTTCAGGGAAATGATGCCGATGTTGATATGGCCGACAATAGTCTGAAGGTAATTGTACTGGGCCTCTTTTTCTATCTTGATGTCCTTGATCATGACAGTCAATTCATCAAACGCTTGATATAATTTTACATATGGTTTGCCGGCTTTCTTATTATTGAACCTGAAAGAGAAATCGGCATTTTTCAGATGTAATATGAATTTGGCCAGGTTCTGGTTCGTACGGTGGGTATAAATTATGAATTCAATCGAAAGCAAAATGAGTACCACAAGCAAAACCAGGGGCAGGAAAAACAGGTCTTTTTCACCTATCAGTGCCAGGGTTGCTCCGCTCAGATAGGTAAAGATCAACAGGAAAATTATCCTGATGACGATTCCTGTTGTAAAATTTTTAAAGGCCATATTTATTGATCCTCCGGTGTAAGGCAGTACGCGAGATACCCAGATCTTCAGCAGCCTTTGTTATGTTTCCTTTGTTTTTTTCAATGATCTTAATGAGATGCTGTTTTTCCATTTCATCCAGACTGGTAATGTCTTTGGATGGAGTGGAGCCTCCTAACGGGCTGAAAGGCATGATATCAGCATATGTCATGAGGTTCCGGTCACTCAATATCACGGCCCTCTCCACCGCATGCTGCAGTTCCCTGACATTGCCCGGCCAGGCATATTTGGTTAGTTTTTCAATTGTTTTGAGACTGTATTTCAAAGGCTGCTTATTATATTTCTTTTTGTAGATATTAAAAAAGTGATCGAACAGCAGGGCCAGGTCATCCTGCCTCTCACGCAGGGGTGGGACATGGACCTCCACCATATTGATCCGGTACAGCAGGTCACGTCTGAATTGTCCCTGTTCCACCCTCTTATACAGTGACTGATTGGTAGCGCATATGAGCCGGAAATCGACCGGGATCTCCCTGACCGATCCAACCCGGATGGTTTTCCGGTTTTGCAATACCGTCAGCAACTTGGACTGAAGAGGAAGAGAAAGATTTCCGATCTCGTCAAGGAAAATAGTCCCCTTATGGGCCATTTCAAACCGGCCCGGTTTATCTTCCCTGGCATCTGTAAACGCACCCTTAACATGACCGAACAATTCGCTTTCAAAGAGCGTTTCAGAAAGGGCCCCCAGGTCAACCGGAATAAACACCCTGTCATTCCTTTCTGATAATTTATGTAGTTGTCTGGCAATTAGCTCTTTGCCCGTTCCGTTTTCTCCCAGTATCAGGACATCGGCATCTGTTGAAGCTAACTTTTCGACAAGGGATTTGCATTCATTAATTCTTTCCGAGTTTCCAATAAAGGGGCCGTAGTGCTGATGCTGATCCTCGACCAGTTTTTGTTGAGTGTGACGAAGATGCTCAACTTCATACTTTGATTTTCGAAGCTGCAGGGCAGCATTTATTGTGGCCAGTAATTTCTGGTTTTTCCATGGTTTTAAAACAAAATCAACGGCTCCTTCCTTCATGGCGCGGATGGCAAGGTCAACATCCCCATAGGCAGTAATCAGGATCACTACCAGGTCGGGTGATTCATTCAATATATGGTTCAGCCAGTAAAAGCCTTCTTCTCCATCCCTTTTCCCCTTCTGGAAGTTCATATCAAGTAATACCACATCAAATGCTTCCGACGAAATCCTGTGTATTATATTCTCGGGTATCTGTTCTATCTCAACTTTTGAATAGAACCGTTTCAGGAATACATGGGCCGATTTCAATACATCATAATCATCATCGATGATCAATATATTTGCTTCTTCCTTATCCATAAAACAGTAACA
>JADHVS010000253.1 GCA_016783865.1 Bacteroidales bacterium | reverse complement strand
AGCTCAGGGAATGCCCAGCTGGGTTATGGCGACGGAGATGAAAGCACCATTGTCAGTTTTGGCGGGGATAGTCAAAATAAGTTTATAACTACCTATTTCAGAAAAACTTTTCTCATTTCGGATGAAGATAAAAATGCCAGTCAGTTTGCCATTGATTTACTGAAAGATGACGGAGCAATAGTCTACCTGAATGGTGTCGAAATTGTGCGTGCAAATATTGCAAGTGGGGATTTTCATTTTAAGACTGCCGCAGTTACAGCAATTAACGGGGATTCAGAATCCATATATTTTTCATACCCGGTGGATAACAGCCTGATTCTCGCCGGGGAAAATATTTTAGCAGTTGAAATTCATCAGCATGAAAAGAGCAGCAGCGATATCAGTTTCGATCTTGGATTATCAGGCTATCCATCCGGTGGCCAATCAATTGTATCAGGTAATAAGACATATACACTTACTTTAACAGAGGATATCTGTCTAACAGCAGTGTATAATGCCACCAGTAGCTGCATCGTCCCGGAAGTCATATCAGATGATTTAACATTGTTCCGGGATTGTTCACCCTATCTGGCACAGGGTGATTTCACAATCAATGAAAATGCCACGCTCACTATTGAGCCCGGAGTGGAAATATGGATGCCGGAAAACGCCAATATTTTTGTGAAGGGGATCGTGCATGCCGTGGGGACCCCTGATAATGGGATAACGATAAAGCTTAATCCGGATTACCAACCGGGCAGCTGGGGTGTCATGTCATTTCGAAATACCAGCGATGAATCCATCTTGAAATACCTGACCATGGAAGATGCTTCCCGGGGTCCGGACCCGGTTTTGGATCGGGCTGCCATTTCAGCGTTTTATGCAGATTTAAGCCTCGACCACCTTACACTTGTCAATATCAATGGGAATCCTGTTTCAGCCAGGTATTCGGATATAACACTTACAAACAGTAAGTTACATTCCGTTGTGACAGGCGATTTAATCAATGTGAAATATGGAAATGCAAGAATAGAAAACTGTCATTTTACAGGAAATGACCAGCCCGATACCGACGGTATTGATTATGATGAAATTGAAAACGGCATTATCCGAAACTGCGAGATCCATGATTTCCTGGGAATGAATAGTGACGCCATTGATATTGGCGAAAAAGCAACCAATATCTCAATAGACAGCATTGTTGTCTTTAATATAACAGATAAGGGAGTTTCGGTGGGACAACAATCATCTGCTACTATTCAGAACAGTGTTTTTATTAACTGCAACATGGGGATTGCCATTAAAGATTCCGCACGCGCGGTTATTAATCAATGTATCTTTTATAACAATGTGTATGCCGTCGCCTGTTATGAAAAGAATCTGGGCCAGGCCGGAGGCAATGCCAGGGTAACAAATTGCATCCTCTCCAATTCGTCGCACGCGCCCATTTCTGTTGATCCAAAATCCACGCTGGAGATTAGTTACAGCCTGTCAGATAACAACCTGTTGCCCGATCAATCAGCCAATTTAAACGGGAATCCCCTGTTTAAAGATCCGTCATTTTTCAATTTTAATTTATTGCCCGGATCACCGGGGATCCTGTCGGGCTATCATAATGGCATACCGGTAGATATGGGGACCCGTCTTTTGCCCGGTAATTTTGAACCTTCCGTTATGATCTGTCAGATATTCATTAACTCAGGCAACCTGAATATCCCTGAATTCATCGGCTTATATAATCCTTCCTCAGAACAGGTGGATCTGTCAAATTATTCTGTTACAAAAGGCGTTACTGTAAAACTTCCGGAAGGAACTTTTCTCGATTCCGGAGAGGTCTTGTATTTAACCAATAATGCCTCCGCAAGTGGCTGGTGGAGCCAGGCCAGTCAGGTAATACAGTGGGAGAGCGGAGCCCTGTCGAATAACGGGGAAGCCATACAGTTAGAGGAAAGCCATGGTATTGTAATCGATTATCTGGTGTACGAAGATAACGGATTGTGGCCCTACGAAGGATTTTCAGATTTAGGAGTATTTCAACTGATCAGTCCGGGTTTGGATAATCATTTCCCGGAAAGCTGGACCACAGACTCGGTGGGCCATATTGTTTCTGCACCTGCCATTACCTGTCAGGATGCCTTCAAGGTGTACCCTAATCCAACAAGAGGTTTAATCACTATCAGCGGCATCGCTTACAAACAACAAAATATAGTAATTTATAATCTGAATGGACAGATGGCAGGAAATGTTAAATTGAATGAACAAGGGCAGGCAACCTTTGACCTCTCTCCTTATAATTCCGGTATACTGCTGATTAGAGCAGGCAATATTGTAAAAAAAGTAGTTCTTATTAAATGATCCTTTACAAGCTGGCAATGACCCTTTTTAATGTTTGGTTAGATTTTGGCCTTAAAAGAATAAAAATAATCCTCTCCCATCAATTTTTATGTATTTTTAGCTAATTATTTTTTAATTGTTAAACAGGTTTCAACGTTCACAAATTATATGATAAATCCTGGAGATGATTGGTTTGGTAAATGTATCGGCCTTTTTTTTGAAACATTTATTCAGGAAGATCTGGCGATTGTTACGGGGGGATTGCTCGTAGTAAAAAAAGAATTACCCCTGTTATTTGTTGCCATTAGCCTGTTTACTGGTATCCTCAGCGGAGATATTATCATATATAGCATGGGAATGGCGGCCAGGAAAATTCCCTGGATTCGTAATCGTCTCGTTAACAGGAGAGTGGAAAATGCCAGAATAAAACTTGAAAAAAATCTTGTTTCCTCAATAGCCCTTGTCCGCATTCTGCCCGGACTTCTTTTTCCGACTTATCTTGCATGCGGACTCATAGGTGTCTCATTCACACAGTTTTTTATAACAACGCTGACTGCCAGCGCCATATACTCGACGATTCTTCTGACACTTGTGATTAAACTTGGAGAATTCGTATTTCCAACCATTGGTTACTGGGGCTGGATCATCATGGTGAGTCTTGTCCTTCTGTTGATAACCTATAAAACGATCAAGCCACGTCGGCTCAGATTAGCAAATAACACGGCTGTAGAGACAATTTCTTTTCCGGATATCAGTCAAAACCAGGAAACTTTTCTGGGAATGCCTTCTCTGCATTTCCTTAACCGCAAAGTATCTGTTTCTGAAAAAATCCCACCCCTGATTTTTTATACACCCCTGGGATTTCGATGGCTTATGCTTGGCATCAGGTACCGGAATATGGCACTTCCAACCATAGCCAATCCATTCATTGAAGCCGGCGGCCTTTGGGGTGAATCAAAAAGCAGGCTGATGCACCAGGTATCTGGCTCGCAACGTCAGTGGATTGCCCCTTTTGCAACCTTTACCCTTGATGACCGTTTCACAGTGGAAAATATGTTTAATAAAGCACTTGATGAACTCTCATCTGCATCACTGGATTTCCCGCTTGTCATAAAACCTGATATTGGCTGGCAGGGCTATGGTGTCAGGATCATTAAGAATAAAGCAGAACTTCTCGAGTACTTCAGGGAATATCCAAAGAACAATACCATAATCATCCAGGAGCATATCCCGTATGAAGGTGAAGCAGGAGTATTTTATCTGCGATATCCGGGAGAATCTCAGGGAAGGGTAATTTCACTGACATTCCGGTATTATCCTCATGTAATCGGCGATGGTAAAAGTTCAGTTCTGGAATTAATCAAACAGGACAAAAGAACCAATTTCAAGTCACGTTTTTATCTTGGAAAAGATCCATTGCACCAGGGTGTCTCTCCCGATGATCTTGAGTCCGTGCCGCAGCGGGAAGAGATTGTGCAGCTTGCATTCATAGGAAGCATACGCGTTGGCGGCCTTTACACAAACGGAGAAAATTATATTACCCCAAAATTGAACCAGCGATTTGATGAGATTGCGTGCAGTATGCCTGAATTCTACTTTGGACGTTTTGATATTAAATTCAAAACGATTAATCATTTACAGGAAGCTGCTGATTTTCAAATATTTGAAATTAACGGAGCTGGCGCAGAAGCAATTCATGTATGGGATACTGACACGTCATTATTAAAAGCCTATAAAGAGTTATTCAGGTATCAATCCCTGCTTTTCAGAATCAGCGACATGAACCGGAAAAATGGTTATAAACCAATGGGGATGAGAGAATTCTATTCATTTTCCAAACAATACTATAATCTTACCAATTCATACCCTCTGTCACAATAATCCGGATTTTGCATACAAGTCGGCAATTTTCGCAAAAACTGCCCTCTCAGAAATTTTCCGGACGAGGTAATTGTGGATCCCTTAACAGGTGAATCAAATAATGGGGCGATCCGGAGTTTTAATGACACATATTATTTCAGAATTTCAGAGACTTACCTGATAAGGGATGAGGTCTATCCGGGAGCCATGTTTTTCTTCGTGATCAGTTTCATTCCTTCAACAGGAATCCTTCATTATGATTACTCATTCAGTCTATAGCTGGCCCATAAATGCGCCGGATCCAGTTCCAATGCCCTGGCGAATTGCGCTCTGGCTTCATTATTTCGCTCCATCCCCAGGTAGGCCAGCCCTCTCAAATAATAGTTCCGGGCTAGCCGGGCGCTCCCGGTTGAGGCTGCTTCAAACGAACGGAAGACATCGGCCTCACCTCTTCTGTCAGCCATTTCCAGTAAAGCGTTAAATTCCTTACGCGAATTTTCACTTTGTCTTAATTTCCGGAAAGCAAGACCTTTTTCATAGTGATATTCTGTTCTATCTGCAATTTCATTGATCGCTTTTTCATAGCAGTCCTCAGCTGCTGCATTATCAGCCAATTTCTCATAATAGGTTCCCAACAGATAGTACATTTGAGCTCTACGTTCGCTACCCCATCTTCCTATCGGGTAATCCAGGGCTGTCTTCATATCCCCTGCAGCAGCCTCATAATTTCCTGCCTGGTATTCCTGTAAAGATCTCAGGATGTGAACATCAAGAAATATATCCCTCAATGTCCGACTTCCTTCAGATTCAACAAATTCAGCGGTATTTAATATATCAATTACTTCATTGTACTGTCCCAGGAAGATCAAAAGCTCAATTTCCCTTAGGAAAGTACTGCTTTTTTGTTGTGAGATGTAGCGGTTATCCCTGAAGACCTTTTCGTACCTGTCTTTTGGCGGTATTCCGTCTTGTTCAAGTGCAATATCATATTCATACATTAATCGTGGATCTTCATTGTTGTTGGCAAAAGCTTCTCCATACAAATTGGCGGCTTTGACCGGATCATCTTGCTGTTCCTTAGCCGCCAGGGCCAGATTCCGTTGTACGATATAAAAACCATCATCAATGGCCTGTGATTTTTCCCATAATCCAATCGCTTTTTCAGGCTGCAGTTCATAATATAAATTACCCAGATAATAACAGGCCATGGCATCATCGGGATAATAATTGATTGCCTCATTCAGTACTTCCACAGACTCATCCCTGAATGGGAAGCAATAAAGATGTGGTTTTAATTGGGCGATGGCAAAGTACTGCTGAGCCTTTTCCCTGTCATTAAGCTTCGACCAGAAGTATCCCAGGTAATAATACACCATCGGGAACTGGTTTTCTTTCTCTTCAAGGCGTGATAATATGTCAATAGCTTCTTCATAAAATCCGCAATTGGAATATACTGTCGCAAATTCAATGTATGACTGGACCCTGTCCTGCATTATGTTGTAAAGCTCATCCAGTATGGCTTCAGCAAGCCTGTTTTGTTTCAGTTCCTTCCTGATCCGGTATAACTCGTTCCTCGACTGATAGTCAAGCAGATCTTTTTCCATTATGCGCTCTGCCAGGTCCTGTGCTTTTTCAAACATTCCGAGTTTTCTCATGATCACTACCTTGAGGCTCAGCGCTTTCAGGTTATTGACATCGGTGCTTAATGCACGGTCAATGTGTTCAAGCGCTGTTTCATAATCCCCGTTTTCACAATCGAGTTCTGCGAGTTGATGATAGGCGGGTGCATGCCAGCCTGCATTCCAGGTGGCATCATAGAAATTACCATAGGCTTCCTTATTCTTATGGAGTCTTCTTTGAACAACGCCAAGGTAATAAAGTGCATCGCTGTCTTTAGGTCTTGTATAGCGCATTGTGATCCTGTCAACAGCAGTTT
>JADHVS010000046.1 GCA_016783865.1 Bacteroidales bacterium | reverse complement strand
CGCTTTGCTGTGCGTTAACACTGAAGGGTATACCTACTAAAATCACAAAACCGAAGGAGAGTTTTTTCATTTTTCTGTAAATGGCTGAATGTTTATCATAGACGTTATTCAAAGATAATAATTTGTTGAATCCTGCGAGCGCATTGTCTGCGCCGTCCGCCAGGCCTTGTCCTCAATGATATAAACATCAATCATATCCTGAATGGTATTCAGTTAAAACTTACCGGGTTGGTCTGGGAAATTTTATCCAGGAATATGAGCCCATCATAATTTGCCGGAAGAGAGATCGTATCATAGTAATATTCGTCGTTAAGCGGGCAATACTCAGCCCCGATGAACCGGAATTTCATAGGCCCCAGGAGCCATTTTGCAGTCTCCGTTGTGTAATCAATATGTCTCAGATCAAGGAAAAAAACGGGTATCCCTGCGTTGTGGAAATGGTATGCATAGGTTGATTCGTCCGGCAGGGCTGCAGAATGAACAAAAAAGATAAAGGCATGTCCGTCACATCTGTCCCATGCATAGAACCGGCCGCTGTAAAATTCCGAGGCGATTACATAATAATCATCACCATATTGTTCTTTCAGCCGGGATCCCAGCATTTGCGCCTGGTACCCTGCATCATCCAGTATGCAATTCCCGACATGGACATTATGTGCCCAGATAATCACCTTGCCATTATCCAGAAGGTTTTCAATTATCCAGTTAAAGTTTTCAATGTTGGCTTCCTCCCGGATATTCAATTCAGGCAGGTCATTCCTCAGGTTGTACCAAAGGGTCCAGTTGGGCTCAAGGTTCATAGCGATCCTGAGGATCGTGTTATACTCTTTTTCTGACCCGTTCAGGATGTATTCATCTTTCCTGGATTCGAAAAAGTCACGGACATACCGGGCATCTTCAGCAGTATAATTTTCAAGCCTGGTTTTGATGGTTTCGGCTTCTCCGGGATCAACCGATTGCAGATATCTTGTGATAAGATTCGTGGCCTCAGTCCAGTTATGAAAGGCACAATCATATCCGTAAAAGCTTAACGCAGGGGCTTTCCCTTCAGCCGAATGCTGAATATTGTATTCCCTCATCCAGTCAATCAGGTCCCTCATTTCCTGGTACCTCCATGAACCAAGCAACTGGTGGGACCCGGAAGCAGTGCCCTCGCCTCTGGTTATATAATCGTTGATATACAATGAATTAGGGAAACCTGCCTCCATGAGGATCCCCGTAAATCCCATTTCCTCCACGAGGTATTTTGAGATTTTTTGCCTGACTCCCCACATCTCCGTTGTTCCGTGGTTGGCTTCACCGAGGCCTACAATGCGGGCCTCGCCAATCTTGTCTTTCAGTGCGTACAGATTGGTCTCTTCAATATCAGGATCAGCTGAATGAATAATAACTGCATTTTGCCTTAGCCAGGCCTGGTTTACATCTTCAGGGAGGTCATTTTCAGGTTCCTTGCAGGAGGGGAAAAGGAACAGGCATAACATACCAATGACCAATGGGATTGGTGAACCGGATATTTTCATTTTTCTACTCTTAATACAGCAGCAAGTTAAGAATTTATATTTTTATATCCATGCAAGGAACCAAGGGGGGTGTGGGTTTTGGGTGTGTGTGAGACGGATCCTCTAATACTCAATTTCAATGGTTGAGATCTCATCACCCGCCTGCATGGAGATCCTGGTTAGTCCATCCGTTTCCATAAGCCATACATTATCGTACCTGGGCTGGAAGGGTGGAAAGGTGTCATCCGCCACATCGTATTTATCTCCCATCTTGAGGATAAAGTAGCCGTTTCCTATGTACTCACCGGCAAATGAAACCATGTCAAATTCAGGCGGATAGACATATTCCCCGTAACTATAGGTAGCCACAAGTCCAAATCTGCCATCTTTCTTCACCCTGAAATAATTATTCGCACAGGATCCCGTGAGCCAGTCGATATCGTCATAGATTATTTTGGTTTCGTAGGTCTCGCAATCACCGGCCCCCCATTTCTTTCCTTTTCTCATTTTATATACAATCCCGTCGTCGTGAGAGGCAATCAGCCTGATCTCATCATATTTAACAGGTAAAAACTCTTCCGTGCCGGACCAGGTATTGTAAATGCCATATTTGCCCTTGTTTACCAGGATGTACATATGCATGTCGTTATACACCAGTTCCCCTGGAGGTGTAAGGGGATACAGGGTGTCAATTTTGAAATATTCCTTATCAAATCCATCCTCAAAGGGAAATACAATGGAATATTTTTTCCCTCTCCTCACCAGGACCGACGCTTCGTCGAAAGGTGCCACATATGAATATACCGGTTTAACAACCATATAAAGATCCCACGGATCGATGATGCCCATTTTCCCCTTGTTGACCACCACCATAAAATTAAAAATCTCCAGGCGGTATACCGTGTCGCCCGGGAAAGTGATTGAATAGCTATTATCATCGGGAAGAGAAACGGTGATCATCCCGTTTTTTTTGGTCACTTTAAGATCCGGATCCGGGATAATTTGTTCCTGCGCCTGAATGTGGACAAAACAGAAAAATGCAATAATATACAGGAGATTTTTCATCTGGTTAAAATTATGAATTGGCATTTGAATATAATAATTATATGCAGGATTACAATATCATGAATATTTAAAATTAAAATAGAAAATAATATATAAACAATAAAAATATAGGGATATAAATTAAAAACAATATATATATTTGCAACAAGTAATAAAATAGCAGGGGTAAAAGAAAAAAACATACTAATTATGAAAAGCATTGTAAAAAAAGGTTTTGTTTTTGGACTGGTATTATTGTTCGCTGCGACCCGAACAATTTTCGCATCGGATGGAAACGGGGTAGACACCGGGATCACAGCCTGGATGCTTACATCAACAGCTCTGGTATTACTGATGGTGCCGGGATTGGCTATGTTCTATGGGGGACTTGTCAGGACTAAGAATGTTCTGGGTACCATGATGCACAGTTTTGCAGCCATGGGTATCATGACAGTTCTATGGGTTATTGTGGGTTATTCCATGAGTTTCGGCCCGAGCGTTCTGGGCGGATGGTTTGGCTGGAGCAATAATTATTTTTTTCTTAAAGGCATTGATGAAAAAATAATGGATGCTGGCGTCCCTGAATATGTATTTTCGATGTTTCAGGGAAAATTTGCCATTATAACACCGGCACTTATCGCAGGCGCCTTTGCCGAGCGGGTCACCTTCAAGGGCTATGTCGTTTTTATCGCCCTCTGGGGTATCCTGGTATATAATCCTCTTTGCCACTGGGTTTGGGCAGGAGATGGTTTCCTTTTCAATATGGGTGCAAACGGAGCCATAGATTTTGCAGGAGGTACCGTTGTACATATTTCGGCCGGTGTTAGCGGTCTTGTTGCAGCCATATACCTTGGATCCAGGAAAGGTTATCCCAAAACGGCCATGCCTCCCAGTAACCTGACCATGACAATGATTGGTGCAGGGTTGCTCTGGGTTGGCTGGTTTGGATTCAATGCCGGAAGCAGCGTTTCGAGCGGATTGAGTACTGCGCAGGCATTAACGGTAACCCAGGTGGCAGCAGCAGCCGGAGCCATTACCTGGATGCTCATTGAAGGCATACACCAGGGGAAAGCCTCGGCACTCGGTTTTGCCAGTGGGATACTGGCGGGGCTTGTTGCGATAACACCTGCAGCAGGGGTAGTCCAGCCCTATGGTGCCCTGATACTTGGAGTAGCTGCATCAGTACTATGCTACCTGGCCATTATGATTAAGAACAAACTCGGATATGATGACAGCCTCGATGCATTTGGCATTCATGGTGTCGGAGGTATTACAGGGGCCATTTTACTTACCTTTTTTATCCGGGACAAATGGATGGAAGAGGCCGCGTTCGCGGCCGGAGGAACATGGAGTGTTATGCAACAGCTTGGAGTACAGGTAGTCGCGGTCCTTATTTCCATCGCATATGCCGCTGCAGTCACCCTGGTTATCCTGTTCCTGGTGGATAAGCTGATTGGTTTAAAAGCAGGAAAACACGGTGAAATGCAGGGCCTCGATTTTACCTGCCACGGGGAGCATGGATATGGTCTGGTAAATGCCGATTAATAACGAATTAAAAAATCATACATAATGAAATTAATTACTGCAATTATACGCGAAAATAAACTCGAAGAGGTAAGGGAAGCCCTTATCCAGGCTGAGATAACCAGGATCACAGTTTCACGGGTATCAGGACACGGACAGCAGGTCAGGGAAGAGATATACCGTGGGCAGCGGGTCATCCCCAACCTGATTCCCAAAGTCCGGCTTGATATAGCTGTCAACCACGAATTTGTAGACATTACGGTGGATACTATTATTAAATCGGCCAGGACAAATGATAAAGGGGAACTTGGCGATGGGAAGATATTTATTACTCCTCTGGAAGAGTGTATCAGGATAAGGACAGGTGAGCGTGGAAAGAAAGCTATCTAAGAAGTGAGTCGTGAGTCGTGAATCGTGAATCGAGGGTTTGGATTCACTTCAAAAATCATAAATCAACAATCCTTGTTCTTATATCAAAAAAAACCTGGCAGGGTACCCTTTACCTGCCAGGTTACTTGAAATGAAAACCACATTGTCAAAACCACTACCATTAAGCTTTGATAGTCGATTCAAAGATAATTCCTCCCGTACATTCAGCAACCCATTTACAGGTGATCTTTATCACTCCTCCGGGGTGATTTGTATTATCATTTCCGGACAATTTTTCTGATCAGGGCAATAAATAACCCGCCATCCCGATCTATCCATAAAGAATTTACAGTTAAACTAGTATCTTTATGGGCCGCTGGCGGCATAAAGGTTAAACGAATGAAAAAAATATCCCTGGTTATTTGTGTATTTAACGAGGAGGATAACATTCAACCCCTCGTTGAGCAGATAACCGGTTCCCTGGATAGTGTATTTGATTATGATGTAATCTATGTGGATGACGGATCCACCGATTCAACCGTTCAGAAAATTAAATCACTGAATCATCCGCGCATCACTCTCATTGAACTCAAAAAGAATTATGGTCAGAGTTCTGCGCTGGCAGCCGGAATAGATCACGCAGAAGGAGAATATATTATCACAATGGATGGTGATCTGCAGAACGATCCGACCGATATACCCATGATGGTTGAACTTGCCGAAAAAGAAGAGTGGGACCTGGTGGCGGGTAGCAGGAAAAACAGGAAGGATGGATTTATCCTGAGAAAAATTCCAAGTAAACTTGCCAACGCCATGATCCGGAGAACCACTAATGTCAGGATAAAGGATTATGGATGTACATTAAAAGCAATCAGAAAGGATGTGGCAAAAAACCTGGGCATTTATGGTGAACTGCACCGGTTCATTCCAGTATTGGCCAGTTTTGATGGAGCCCGGATCACGCAGGTGGATGTGAAGCACCATTCCCGCATGCACGGCAAATCCAAATACGGATTAGGCAGGACTTTCAGGGTGATGAGCGATTTATTACTGATGCTTTTCCTGAAAAAATACCTCCAGCGGCCCATGCACCTCTTTGGTAATACCGGCATTTTAGTTTTTCTGATCGGTGCGGCCATAAGCCTCTATCTGCTTGTACTGAAAATTCTCGGTCAGGATATCTGGGGCAAGCCTTTGATGCTGCTTGGTATATTGCTCGTGATTACAGGAATACAATTAATTACCATTGGGATTGTTACAGAACTGCAGATGCGGACCTATTATGAATCCCAGTCGAAGAAACCTTACCAAATAAAAAGGATCACAGGTGGCCAAAAAGATAAAGCTGAATAAATACCTGAAGTTTTCCATAAAGCTTGTTCTCTCCGTTGCTGCATTGATCTTCGTATTCAGCAGGATTAATCTGACCGATGTGCTGAAACTTTATGGCCACCTGAAATTCGGATGGCTCCTCCCGGCTCTGTTGTTTTTTATTTTCTCCAAAATAATCTCTGCCATTCGTTTGAATAACTTCTTCAGGTGCATTGACTTATTGCTGTCGGAACTATACAACCTGAAACTGTATCTACTGGGAATGTTTTACAATATTTTTCTTCCGGGGGGGATTGGAGGAGATGGTTATAAGATCTACCTTTTAAACAAGCAGCATGAAGTAAAAACAGGGAAAATTATCTGGGCTACCCTGGTCGACCGGATTACAGGTGCTGTAACTGTAATATATCTGCTTGTCATTTTATCCTATTTTATCACCTTCCGGCTGGATTTCCCAATAGGAAAAGTGGCATGGATAATTCTTCCCATGGGTATAGCCGGATACTATTTTTTCCTTAAGATATTCTTTAAATACTTCATCCCCGTTTTTCTCGGGGTAAACCTTTTGGCGCTTGGCGTTCAGATCCTTCAGGCGGCCAGTGCTTATTTTATTCTGCAGGCGCTTGGATATAATGACCAGGTCATTCCATACCTATTCTTATTCCTCATATCATCTATCATTGCGGGCTTACCTATCACTATTGGCGGAATAGGATCGCGTGAGCTGACCTTCCTGATCGGTGCTGATATCATGGGATTAAATGTGGAAGTTTCAATCGCCATGAGCCTGATGTTTTACCTTATCACATTATTTGTATCTCTTTTCGGGATGTATTTCAGCCTGTTTCCCGGCAGGCTCAAAACAGCATAAAAAAACCGTAAAAATGCCTGGATTAATGTCCAGGCACCTTTACGGTAATAATTCTTTCTGAGATATTTATTTACTTCCCGTTGTCGCTAACTTTTTACGGGATGAGTAATTTATTTTTAATGCACTTGCTTTTCGAAGTTCCTGCTTGACTTCAGTTACAATACCCATTTTTGTGTGTCTGTCGATTTTGAGGGACACAGTCATCTGCTTTTGCTCGTTTTCATCCATCTGTTCCCTTTCACTTGACACAAAATCCCTGATGTCATCTGTTGTGGCAAACTGGTCATTCAACTGGATCCTCGGTTCAGAACCATAAAGTTTCTGTAATGCCTGGTGAGGAACGCCAATATTGATATAGCTTACCAACGATTTTTTCTCAAGCTTTTTTATTTCTGTGGCATCGGGTACTGAAATTCTCACTTTAAGTGATTGTTCACGCATTACCGTCGAGACCATAAAAAAGAATAAAAGCATGAAAACAATATCAGGTAATGAGGCTGTACTGATTGATACAGGGCCCTTGGAACCGGCTTTTCTGAATTTCGACATTTTATTTTCCTCCGATATTTTTAGGCTCAGCTTCTGAAATGGCCATTGGGATTACCTTTTTAACCGCGTCGATGATTTCCTGTTCAACCTCGTTCAGGGGATCAAGGTCATCATAGAGTCTGTTGAATTTTTGTAAACAAAGATCATTACGTAATTCATTAACCGCTGCGGCCAGTTCATTCTGAACGGCAATGTACTGGCCATATGATGTACCATTGTCGTTTTGCAGGGATATTACCCCTTTCGATACCATAACATCGCCGAAATACTCAATCGTCATGGCCCTTTTTTCCGAAAAGTTATCCTTATTAAGGGGATTTACTATGAATTCCTTGGTCAGGTCCTTCAGCTCATCGATCATAATGACCTCCCTTTCAACAAACAACTGGTCATCCCTGTTGATCAAAACAACAAACACATTACGTTCCTTGATTTCGCTTTTATCTTCTTCCTGGTTTTCTTCAGGCATCGGAGGCAATAGCCTCGAAATCCCCGAATCAACATCCATGGTTGTGGCAACCAGGAAAAAGATCAACAACAGGAAGGCGATGTCGGCCAGAGAACCTCCGTTTATTTCCGGCACTGTCTTTTTATTTATCATAATTTCAGGCAGTTAATTGTATATAATTATAACGTGAGCCGGGTAAAATAAATTTTGCCCGGCTCCTGAAATGTTTACTTAAATATCTTGGATATCTCTGTATAGAGAATAGATCCAAGAGCACCTATAAAAAGGATATAGGTCAGGATTAAACCTGTATCGGCCTTTTTGAGTACCGATCCAACATTATCCGGTCCGTTGTAGCCGGGCATATTCATAATTTCGTCTGATCCCAGGGAATAGGCAATAAAAACAAATACAGCTATAACAGCCAGGATGATCAACAGCCTGATGGCACTCTTTGGGTTCATTATAATATATATCAACGGGAACACCAACGCCACAACCAGGGTTAAAATCATAAGAATGAATGCCCAGAGAAGGATCTTATTGGTAATAAGAGGTTCTTCCATAGGAGTTCCTTCTGTTCCCGGAACAAAATTTCCGAAATAGAATATGCCAAACAGCACAACCGACAGAGCCAGCAAAATCCATAAAACAATGCTGGCTATTCTTTGAATATTCATAATTTCTATTTTTTATTGTTTTTCACCAGCAGGTCAATTAAGGATATGGATGCATCTTCCATGTTATTTACAAGTCCATCGATCTTAGCAACGATGTAATTGTAGAATAACTGCAGGATAATGGCAACAATAAGACCTGATACCGTTGTGATCAGAGCCACCATAATACCGCTGGCTACCAACTGGGGAGATACATCCCCTGCAATACGAATGGAGTCAAAGGCAGCGATCATACCAATAACAGTTCCCATGAATCCTAACATAGGAGCGATGGATATAAACAACTGTATCCAGCTGAGGCCTTTTTCCATTAATCCCATCTGAACTCCACCATAGGCAATTACTGCTTTCTCTGCTATATCAACACCCTGGTCAGCCCTGTCGAGTCCCTGGTAAAAAATACTGGCAACCGGTCCGCGCGTATCCCGGCATATTTCTTTTGCTGCATCAACACCACCGGAATTCAAAGCGTCTTCAATCTTCTTTAATAATTTATTGGTGTTGGTTGTGGCCAGGTTCAGGTAAATGATCCTTTCTATGCACAATGCCAGACCAAAAATTAAACAAAGCAGAACGAAGCTCATAAAGGTGGCACCACCTTCAATAAATTTTTGTTTTACTCTTTTGTGTAAAGAAACTTGCTCTTCTCCTCCTGCAGCATCATCTGTCTCATCCATAGCAGGGGCTACAGCAGGCGTTTCTTCCAGTGTTGCAGATGTATCAACCTCTTCTGTAGCTGATGCATCGTCAACATCCTGAGCAAAAGCGATGGTAGATGCTCCCAATAACAGCATCCCGAATACAGCAACAAGTGCAAATAATTTTTTCATGATCTGATTTTTAAGAATTTAGTTTGTTTTTGTCCTTGTGTACGAATTTATTGAATATTACTTAATATTAATATGAACGAGTGGAATCGAAGGGATATTTCCCTAGCACCATCTTTACATATTCCAGTCGTGATCCTTCCAACATATCTTCAATGAACATTTTCAAAGTCTGTGGCACTTGCGGAGAGAGAGGGATTCGAACCCTCGATACCGTTTCACGCGGTATACACGCTCTCCAGGCGTGCGCCTTAGACCACTCGGCCACCTCTCCGATTGGCTGATATGGTGCTAATCAGAGGTCGCAAATTACAAAAAAAATAAATATATACAACCCTGTTAAACAGTTATTTCACCATTTAAAGAATTATTTAAAAGGAGTTTAATTTTATCGGTAGATTCATATTGCCCGAGGAGGTACATTAACTTGGTAATAGCAGCTTCTGTAGTCATATCATGTCCGCTGACGACCCCCGCATCGATAAGGTGCCGGCTGGTTTCATAACGGCCCATCTCAACCTGGCCCTGGCTGCATTGGGTGACGTTTAAAATGATAATACCCCGGTTGACCGCCGATTTGATATTGTCTCCGAACCATTTCTCAGTAGGGGCATTGCCTGCGCCAAAGGTTTCCAGGATCAGGGCCCTGAGATTATCATTATTTAAAATAGAATCGACAACATGTTTAGTAATACCAGGAAATATTTTCAAAACAGCCAGGTTAGGATCCATGGCCGTATGCACTTTAAAGGATTTATTCCTGACAGGGTATAGAATGTCATCCTCATTGTATTTAATATGCACACCGGATTCGGCCAGTGGAGGATAGTTGGGAGAATTAAAAGCATTGAAGTTTTCTGCATTTATCTTTGTGGTCCGGTTGCCCCGTAAGAGCTTAAATTCAAAATAGATACTTACCTCTGGCACAAGTGCGTTTCCGTTTGATTTAGCCGCGGCAATCTCAATCGATGACATAAGGTTCTCCTTTGCATCGGTGCGCAGAGAACTAATCGGAAGCTGTGATCCGGTAAAAATCACCGGTTTGCCCAGGTTTTCAAACATAAAACTCAGGGCAGAGGCTGAATAGGCCATAGTATCAGTACCATGTAAAACGACGAAACCATCATACTGATCATAATTCTGTCCAATAGTTTCAGCAATCTGTTTCCAGGTAGTGGGATTGATATCGGATGAGTCAACAGGATTATCGAACGTCACCGAAGAGATGTTGAATCCAAACTTTTCAAGTTCCGGTGCATGTTTGATGATCTCTGCAAGATCAAATGGGATCAGAGCATTGGAACCTGCGGAGATCATTCCTATGGTACCGCCTGTATATATTAGTAATATGGAACTATCCTTTGTCATTCTGTTATCGAATATAATTGTAATGCATTTTTCGTGGTGATCCGTGCAACTTCATCTGCAGGAAGTTGATATATTTCTGCCATCTTTTCTGCAGTATGTGCCAGATAGGATGGCTCATTTCTTTTCCCACGCCGGGGAACCGGAGACAGATAGGGAGAATCGGTTTCAAGTACGATCGATTCAAGGGGGATCTCCGCTACCACCCGGTCCAATCCTGAATTTTTAAAAGTAACAATTCCTCCAATACCGATCATGAATCCATAATCTATGATTTTACTGGCCTGCTCCGTATTTCCTGTGAAACTATGAAAAATACCTGTCAGCCCATCCCCGTGATGCTCGTCCATAATCTCAAAAATCTCATTATATGAATTCCTTGAATGAATAATGACTGGTAACCGGCGCTCTTTGGCCAGTTTAATTTGCCGGATAAAAGCATCCTGCTGCTCCTTAAAAAAGGTTTTGTCCCAATACAGATCAATCCCGGTTTCCCCTATTGCAAAAAATTTATATTTGTCCACAAATGAAATAAGGTGCTGAAGCTCTTCAAGATAGTTTTTTTTTACTGAAGTCGGATGCAATCCTATCATCGGGAAGCAAAAATTCTCAAACCTCTCAGAGATATCCATCATCCTCTGAAAGGTAGAACGGTCAACATTCGGCAGGAAAACTTTGCTCACACCCGAATCCCTGGCCCGCTGAACTACTTCATCCAGATCGTTTTTAAATTCATCCAGGAAAAGGTGGGCGTGTGTATCGACAAGATTCATGTTGCAGTTTACAGCAAAGTTCGCAAAAATTCTCCTGACCGGGAAATGCCTTGCGAACTTATACGGCACCTTGAGCCAGCATGGCATCGGCAACTTTTACAAAACCTCCGATGTTTGCCCCGGACACATAATTCACATAACCGTCATCTTCTTTACCAAATTTTACACATGTCTCATGGATGATTGTCATGATCTGAAGCAACCGCTGGTCAACCTCTTTCCTGGTCCATGGCAGGCGCATGGAATTCTGGGTCATCTCCAATCCTGAAACGGCCACGCCACCTGCATTGGCAGCTTTACCAGGACCGTAAAGGATCTTCGATTTCAGGTAAATTTCAATGGCTCCTGGTGTAGAGGGCATATTGGCTCCTTCTGAGACCAGTTTACATCCATTTGATATCAGTAATTTAGCATCTTCTTCATGGATCTCATTCTCGGTTGCACTCGGGAAGGCCACATCACATTTAACACCCCAGGGCCTCAATCCTTCATGATACTCACAACCAAACTTATCGGCATATTCTTTTATCCTTCCCCGCTTAATATTCTTCAGTTCCATTGCAAATTTCAGCTTTTTGTCATCAATACCATCCGGATCATAAATGAATCCGCTTGAATCAGAGAGGGTAATTACTTTACCACCCAGTTCATTGATCTTCTCGGTGGTAAACTGGGCCACATTACCTGATCCGGATACTGCTGCAATTTTCCCTTTCAGGGAGTCCTTCTTTGTTTTCAGCATCTCCTCGGCAAAATAAACAGCACCGTAACCAGTGGCTTCCGGTCTGATGAGACTTCCACCCCATTCAATTCCTTTCCTTTACCTGTTAATACGCCGGTGAACTCATTCCGGATCCGCTTATACTGTCCGAAAAGAAAGCCTATTTCCCTGCCACCAACTCCTATATCTCCGGCAGGCACATCGGTATTGGGACCAATATGACGACTCAATTCGGTCATGAAACTCTGACAGAAACGCATTACCTCATTGTCTGATTTTCCTTTGGGATCAAAGTCTGAACCTCCTTTACCACCTCCCATGGGAAGGGTGGTGAGGCTGTTCTTAAAGACCTGCTCAAAAGCCAGGAACTTAAGGATACCAAGGTTTACAGTCGGGTGAAACCTCAGTCCGCCTTTGTAAGGACCAATAGCACTGTTCATCTCAATCCTGAAACCACGGTTAATTTCCACTTCTCCTTTGTCATTCAGCCAGGGGACCCTGAATATCAACACCCTTTCAGGTTCGGCAATTCTTTCCAGTATTTTTGCATGCTTGTATTTTGGGTTTTCTTCGATGTAGGGGATGAGTGATTCAGCTACTTCATGAACTGCCTGATGAAATTCAGGTTCAGCCGGATTTTTGGATTTGATCCTAGCCATAAACTGATCAACTCTAGGATCCATAATTGATTGATTTTGTTTTGGTAATAAAGATAGGATAAAAATAAATATAGTTGGTTAATTCAACACTGGTCAAACCGATATTTTATTGATTCCTGCATAAAGGGATAAAGAGAATGTATAATGGCGGATAATCACTTGCTGTACTGCATTGCACTGTCAATGATCCCGGGGATTGGCAGCAAAACAGCCAGGAAATTGATTTCCCTTTTTGGCAGTCCGGAACAAGTTTTCAGGGAAAAGAAAGATGTTTTAAAAAAGATCCCTTTCATAGGAAATCAACTGGTTGTGACAATCGCAAATAAAGATATTTTAATCAAGGCAGATAAGGAAATTAACCACCTTATACGTCAAAATATTCAGATTCTTTATTTTACCGATCCTGGTTATCCAGCCAGGCTGAACGATTGTCCCGACGGACCGATCATCATCCATGTTAAAGGGAAAGCCAATTTGAATTACAAACGGGCTTTGAGTATTGTTGGAACCCGCAGTCCAACTTCATACGGAACGGAAGTGTGCCGTAAACTGATATCAGAGATTTCAGCCGAAAACCAATCAGTTGCCATTGTCAGCGGACTTGCTTACGGGATCGACATCTGTGCACATAAATCAGCTTTGAGATACGGACAACTCACGGTGGCGGTACTCGGACACGGTCTGGGTTTCCTGTATCCCGGAGCGCACAGGCCCATAGCCGGCAAGATACAGGAATCGGGTGCTCTGATTACCGATTTCGCTTACGGAGAAAAACCGGAGAGGCAGAATTTTATCAAGCGCAACAGGATTATAGCCGGTATGTCAGATGCCACCCTTGTGATTGAATCGGGTACCCGCGGAGGTGCCTTGCTTACTGCACAGATGGCCGATTCTTATAATAAGGATGTGATGGCCTTCCCTGGCAGAACAAGCGATCCGATGTCGTCGGGCTGCAATAAAATGATCAAGGAGCACAGAGCCACAATGATTGAAAACTGGCAGGATGTAAAGTATTTTATGGGATGGGATGATATACCGGCGAAGACAATTCAGCGGGAATTGTTCCAGTCCTATTCAGATGATGAGAATTTAATTCTGCGGATCCTGGAAAAAGAAGGCGAATCATCAATCGATATGATATGCCAGCAAACAGGAATGCCTGTAAAAAAGATTTCTCCGTTGCTACTGAACCTTGAATTTGCTAATGAAGTAATCCCTCTTCCCGGCGACAGGTACAAACTTGACAGATAGTTTGAAGAAGAGTCTGCAGTCCACAGTCGGCAAGTTTACAAGTCGGCAGTCGGCAGTCCACGAGTACACAAGTCTCTGGTTTGACATTTTTACAAATAATTCCGGCTTCAAAGGGAGATTATCTTTTCACATACTTGCTCAGCTGGGTGCTTATCGACTCCAGCTCTTTTTTATTCAGGGCTGTTAATCCGATGGCAGGATATCTGGCTACCTTATTCTTCACTTTCTGGTAAAGAAAGAGCGTTTTCTTAAGTCCGAAAAAACTTTTCCTGATCTCAAATTTGACCAGGCTGGTCTTAGGTATTTCTATCGCACTTTTTTTTCTTGCGATAGGACGGATCGGATAATAGCGGAGAATTATAGCTTCTCCGTCATCATTGAAATAAATGTAGTTTCGTTTAAGGGAATAGGTAAATACCATTATCCCAATGTACAAACCTAAAAGGATCAGTACGATTGTATACCTTTCTAATCCATAAAAAGGTTTGTTGAAAAACTTCAGCATCATCACGGCTATTATGGCAACACCGAAAATGATCGTGACCAACATCTTCCGGAGGAACGACCTGATAGTGGTTTTTTGATTATCAAATTGCATTTTATGATTTGTTTCGACCCTTGCGTCTGTCTCTTTCCCTCAGGATCAGGTTCAGTTCCCTGCTGGTTTGTCCCCCAATAGATGTATTTTCTTCTGTCCTTCTTATCAGATAGGGTATTACACTTTTAACGGGACCGTAAGGTAAATATTTTGCGACATTATATCCTTCATGCGCCAGGTTAAAACTAATGTGGTCGCTCATCCCGTATAATTGTGAAAAATAGCACCTGGGATCATCTTTTGAAATACCGTGTTCTTCCATTAACCGGGCCAGATGCAGGCTGCTGTTTTCATTATGTGTGCCGTTAAAAATAGAAACTTTATCGATGTTTTCCACGGCAAGCTTTAAGGCCGCATCATAATCTTTGTCGGTTCTTTCCTTATCCGGGTGAATGGGAGAGGGATAACCGAGCCTCGCTGCACGCTCCCTTTCTCTTTCCATGTATGCTCCCCGCACAAATTTGATCCCCATGAAATAATTGCCTTCACGCGCCTTCTCCAGGTCCTTTCTGAATACATCCATCCTGTCGGTCCGGTACATCTGGTATGTATTATAAACAATGGCTTTCTCTTTGTTGTATTTTGCCATCATTGCGTTCACCACTTCATCTATGAATTTCTGATAACAGTAATCTTCCGCATCGATCATTATAGGGACCTGCAATTCCGATGCTGTTCTGCACAGTTTCCCGATCCTTGATACAAAATCCTGTGAGGCCAGCTCTTCTTCCTCATTTAGTTCTTCACCTGCACTTTTCTTTTCAAGGACAGCGTCCGAACCAAATGCAGTAGGCTTGAAAACGGCGAAGGGAATATTCTCATTTTTAGCGGCATTTTGAATGGTCTGGAGGGTTTCGTTAAGAGCGGCCTCAATTTCTTCCGTATTTTCTTTTCCCTCAACAGAATAATCCAGGACAGACTGAACATTATATTTACTCAATTTGGTTACTGTTGGCAAACAATCCTCAATCGTTTCACCACCACAAAAATGACTGTATATGGTAGGTTTAACAATCCATTTTATCGGGAAATGGATGCGTATGGCAAAATTGGACAGGTCACCACCCACTTTTACCAGAACCCTGCTTGAGATCGCTTTAAATAGAAAATGTGCCCTTTTCAGTTCTTTATTGGATTTTATCTTGAAGGCAATTTCTGTGCTGTTAAAAGATATCATATCAGTCTAAGGATTAGATCATTTCAAGGTTTTGACTATTGATTGTATTAAACAAATTAAGAGCTAAACGGGATAAAAATCTATGATAAAGATCAATTCTCAGGAATTTTAATACTTTTGAATCCTGCGAACGCATTCCCCGCTGCTTATGGCGGGGTTAGCGAGCGCAAAATAAATAAACAAAAAAGGATCGAAGATTTCTCGTCCCTTGCAGCGAGGAGCTTCAAACCAATTGATTATTTTCTGCCAGATGGAATATTGTCTGCATAAACCAAACCATGACCTGGTGGGTGAGGTTACCCTGCCATCATCAAAGAGCATCAGTAACAGGTTATTGATTATTCAGGCACTTTCACCTGCTAAATTTCACATAGATAACCTCTCTGACAGCGACGACACGAGGGAATTGATAAGGGCACTTGAACCCGAACAAACCATTATCGATGTGGGGCATGCCGGGACTACCATGCGTTTCCTGACGGCCTATTTGTCATTGGTTGAGGGTGAGCGTCTGCTTACCGGGTCTGAAAGAATGCAAAACAGGCCAATTGGAAAGCTTGTGGATTCCTTAAAACAACTTGGAGCCGATATAATTTACTCAGATAAAGAAGGATATCCCCCGCTTCAGATAAGTGGTAAAAAGTTAGATGGTGGTTTGGCAAGGATCGATAGCAGTGTAAGTAGTCAGTTTGTGAGTGCCCTGCTGATGGTCGCACCTGTTTTTAAGAATGGATTACAACTTGAATTGGAGAAAAGGACCGTCTCTTCGGCATACATCCATCTTACTCTGAACCTGATGAAAGAGATGGGTATTGGTTATACCTGGGAGGGCAATACTATCTCCATCCCACACCAGGCTTATAAACCGAAAGATTTAAAGGTAGAAGCCGACTGGAGTGCTGCTTCATACTGGTATGAAATGGCTGCCCTTGCCGATAAAGTCGATCTGAAGATCTATGGACTTTCAGAAAACAGCCTGCAGGGCGATGCAGTTGTGAGCGGACTTTTCGGGGAATTTGGTGTCAGGACCACCATGATCGATGGTGGTATCCTGCTTAGCAAAGGCGAACGAACGATCAGGGAGTTTAATTATCACTTCATCGATCAACCTGACCTGGTACAAACCTTTTGCGTTTTGTGTTCACTGCTTTCTATGCCTTTCAGGTTTACTGGTACTGAATCGCTTAAGATAAAAGAAACAGACAGGATCGATGCGTTGCAGAGGGAGCTGGCAAAGTTCAATGTACAAATTGAGGCTTCCATTAAGGGCGATGAAATAACTTTTGATGGTAATTCCGTAATGGAAAATATACCGGGAATCCGGATCGACACTTACCAGGATCACCGGATGGCAATGGCCTTTGCACCTGCTGCATTTATACTGGATGAGTTACATATAAATGATCCTGATGTAATCACCAAATCATATCCCGGATTCTGGGATGATCTTACCAGGGTAGGATTTAAAATAAAACAATAGTCATTATCTCTTTTCCCTGAAAAATGCTTTGAGCATCTTTTCACTTTCCGTTTTAAGTACTCCGGCTGTCACTTTTGTTTTCGGGTGAAGAATATCCTGGATGATCCGGGAGTAACCCGCCTTAGGATCCGGAGCGCCATAAACTATTCTTGCTAATTGAGCCCAATTACAAGCTCCTGCGCACATCACACAGGGTTCGAGGGTAACATACAGGGCAGCCTGGGTCAGGTATTTGGCCCCAAGGTGATTGGATGCTGAAGTAATTGCAATGACCTCTGCATGGGCAGTGACATCGATTAATGTTTCTGTTGAATTATGGGCCCGTGCAATGATCGTGTTATCAGCTACTATCACGGCACCTACAGGTACCTCATTCATACTGAGCGCCTTCTGAGCCTCTTTAAGTGCTTCATTCATGAAGTATTCATCTGAGAAAAGCGGATATGACATTGGGCCAAATTTTGGTGTGAAATTAAAAAATAGAAATCAGAATACAGTACAATTTCAGAAGCGAAGCGTATGAAATTTTCATGAGCAGGCTGTGTGGATGCCAGTGTGAAGCGAATAATTCAGAAGGAAGAAAAAACCTGGTAACCAGTACCTCGTAACCTGCACCTGTTTTTTCCATTTTCTTTGCTAATTTCGTAGTTTGTTTAAATAACCAACTCTAAAAAAACTAAAAATATGTATCGTACGCACACCTGCGGTGAGCTCAGGGCAGATCATGCAGGACAGTCAGTATCCCTGTCCGGTTGGGTACAGCGCTCCCGGGATCTTGGAGGAATGACATTTGTTGATCTGCGCGACAGGTATGGGATCACGCAGCTGGTGTTTAATATGGAATCGGATAAAGACCTGTGTGATATAGCCAGGAAACTGGGCAGGGAATATGTTATAAAAGTATCAGGCAAAGTAACCATTCGCAGCAATCCGAACAAAAAAATGACAACGGGTGAAATTGAAGTTACAGGGTCGTCGATCGAGATCCTGAATAAAGCCGTACTTCCGCCCTTTACAATCGAGGATGAAACAGATGGTGGGGATGAGCTCAGGATGAAATACAGGTACCTTGATCACCGGCGTCCCTGCATTAAACGGAATCTTGAATTGCGGCACCGGATGGCACAGGAGGTGAGGATCTATATGGATTCCCAAAAATTTATTGAGATTGAAACTCCGGTGCTGATGAAAACCACACCTGAAGGAGCCAGGGATTTTGTTGTGCCATCGCGGATGAACCAGGGACAGTTTTATGCCCTGCCGCAGTCGCCACAGACCTTTAAGCAGTTACTCATGGTGGCTGGTTATGACCGCTATTTCCAGATCGTGAAGTGTTTCAGGGATGAAGATCTCAGGGCCGACCGGCAACTGGAATTCACCCAGATAGATTGTGAGATGTCGTTTGTTGAACGGGACGATCTGCTGGACACATTTGAAGGATTGGCCAAACACCTCTATAAAACGATACTGAATGTGGAGATCGACTATGACTTCCCGAAAATGCCATACCAGGAAGCCCTGGAAAAATACGGGACTGATAAACCCGATCTACGGTTCGAAATGACCATTCATGAAATTACAGAACTTGTGAAGGGCAAGGATTTCAGGGTCTTCGACGAGGCGGAATATGTGGGTGCTATATGTGTTGAGGGAGCATCTGAATATTCAAGGAAAGAACTGGATACCCTGACCGATTTTGTGACAAAGCCCCAGATTGGTGCCAGGGGATTAATCTATGGAAAAGTGAATCAGGATGGTACATTTAAATCATCCGTAGATAAGTTCTATACTGAAGAGGATTTGAAAAGGTGGTCAGACACCATTGGAGCAAAGCCGGGAGACCTGCTTCTTATTCTGGCCGGAGAAACTGCATCGACCAGGAATGCGCTCAGTGAGCTAAGGCTGGAGATGGGTACGAGATTGGGCCTGCGTGATGAAAACAGTTATAAACCATTATGGGTGGTGGATTTTCCATTGCTTGAATGGGATGAAGAATCAGGCCGGTTCCATGCAATGCATCATCCTTTTACCTCACCCAAACTGGAGGATATCGATCTATTTAATAAAGAGCCCGGGAAAGTCAGGGCGAATGCTTATGATCTTGTCATTAACGGTGTTGAGATTGGTGGTGGTTCTGTCAGGATCCACGACAAGGAGCTACAAAAACTGATGTTTAAAAACCTGGGCTTTACCGATGAGGATGCCCAGGAAAAATTCGGCTTCCTTATGAATGCATTTACCTATGGAGCTCCTCCACACGGTGGTATTGCATTTGGTTTTGACCGTTGGGTAGCAATGTTTGCCGGACTGGATTCGATCAGGGATGTGATTGCGTTCCCGAAAAATAATTCCGGCAGGGACGTAATGATCGATTCACCTTCTTCCATTGACCAGGAACAGTATGATGAGCTGGGATTAGTAAAAAAGAAGTAATCTAAAGAAGTAATATGATAAGAAGAATCGTTCCGATCCTTTTTATTTTCGTAATACTCTCACATTATAACATTACCACGGCCCAAATTAGCAAGCTTAGAGGGGTCAATATCGTTAAAATCGATGTTCTCAGTCCATTTGGCCGGATCTTAAGAGCTAGTATAAGCACAAATATTGGTTTTGGGTTTGGCGGGCTGATAGGATACCAGGCCTTGATCCACAGAAGGGTAACTGTCAGTGGTTTCATTGGTCCGACCTATAACGGCCTGGCTGCATATGAATCATGGGAGATTTGGGCTGGTATTAACGTTGGACTGGTTTTATAATCCTTATTACTTCTGTTATTAAACTATTGTTTACCAATAATTAATATTCGGTTTACAAAGCTGCCATTTATATCGGAAGTGTTTATAAATAGGCCGATGGTGTTAATAATTTACTTGTTTATATAGTTTCAGCTGCATGTAACATACTATTTTCACGGTGTTGTTCTAAACCACAACCATTCACAATGTTACAGATTAAGCAGAAAAAAGAGACATTTCATGTTTCACTGAGGAAAATTAGCAGGATAAATACGTTGATTGCCGATGCCATCAGGGATGAGTTGACTGAAATTGTATCGGTGCCTGGCCGTACTATCATTTTCAGTATGCAGGATGTCAAGTTTATAGACAGTAATGGATTTGAGGCTATCCTGACCATCGTTAAACGTTCACGCGAGTCAGAAAGTATTTTTAAGATTTGTGATGTCTCTGAGGAAGTATATGAGTTGATTAAACTGATGAAATTGAACGTGGTGTTTGAAATTTTTCCGGAGAACCACTATCAGACAATACCTGTGTTTTAATCAATCACCTTAAAACTTGCTTTGCCTTCTGCCGGAAATCCTTTCCCGGATATTCCCTCCAGCACTACTTCAAAATTACCCCTGGTATCTGAGCTGTAAAACTCAACCGCTGCATGGCCAAGGGAATCGGTCCGGATAACAGGTGCCCAGTAGAGAGTAGTACGGCTATCAGGATATAGGTGGTCGAACTCGGTACCATATTTTGGGCTGTAAAATTCCCTGGGCTTATAGTACCCGAGCATTTGAAAATTCAATACTCCTTTTTTTATAAAGAATCCTCTTTTGGTATATATCGATATAACACCATTGGCCCCACGGGAGCCATATATGGCGGCAGTTGGACCTTTCAGAAATTCAATTCTTTCCACATCGTTCGGATTAAGTGTCGAAACTGCACCCACATCTACTGGAATGTTGTCGATCAGGTAGAGTGGGTCGGTACCTCCATAAATAGATCCCACACCTCTGATTATGACCCTTTCCCCTGTAACCATTACACCTGGAACCCTTCCCTTAATGATATCGAAAACACTATTGTAAGTGGCCAGTTGTTCATCAACATAGATCACATAATCGGGCTCATTATAGATCCCCTCAATCCTGGCCTGGTTGGTATCCTCCTCGGGAGCTTCTATTGGCCGGAATACATTGGTCCCGGTTATTTCCATTGTTTTTGTGTAACTGGAATAGTTCAGTTTGGTTTCCGGAAGTTCCGATTCATCCACATAAATCACGAGGTTTTTCCTTCCGGTGTTTCTTTTTGCAGTAATTTCTATACTTAAGGTATCTTCATAATCAGGTAGTGAGAATTCAAACTCGCCATCTTTATTGGTGCGATTGTAATAAACATCGTTAAATCCACTCTGAACAGCCAGAGTTACATGGATATTTTTAAGGGGGATATCAAATATTTCACGAGTGATCCTGCCTTTTACGATCAGGTTGCGCTCCACCGGGTAATCAATTTTGAGGGGTATATTGTTAGTCACGTTTTCCCAGTGAAATCGCCTCCAACCCTGCGTCATCATAAGGTAATCGAGGTCTTGTCTTATTTCCAGCGAGTTTTTTTTAAAATAATAATCAGGATTTTCAATCCTGCCTTTCAGGTCAGATGTTAACAATATATAGGAACTGATACCTGAATTAAATTCCCCTGAAAGATCATCAAGCTGCCTGTTCGAAACAGTCAGGGAAAAATCTCCCTGGACGGGCTGTCCGTCCGGATCTGAGATCCGGACTCCAACAGCAATCTTTTCCCGGGTCCCATAGCTACTGTTATCTGTAGAGATCGCAACGTTCAGGTTATCATTTTTTTGGATGAAAACCAGTCTTTCACATAGCGGTTCTACCCTTACATTAAACAGAGTAATCTGCGCAATCCCGGTAGGAAATGGTTCGGTTGGAATGATTATTTTCTGAGTGCCCGACTGAAGCTTGAATGTTTCCTGGTAATAGACTTTGCCGCGAGTTTGAGCAAGCAGGATAACCTCCGATTCAGAATAAGTGCCCTGAACAGTAACCTCAATATCACCACCGGTAGGATCGACCATTAGGTTATATCCAGACTCCTGCAGATCAGGCAGAGGGAACTTTTCTTTTTTGCCCGACTCATTTACTACAATGGCAAAATATTTATTATCCGGTTCTGGAGTGAATTGGAACGATCCCATACCAAGATGAGCGCTTTCAAAGGTGGCTGCCTGCAATCCCTTTTTATTTACTATTTCTCCTTCTATGTCAATGCCAAGTCCAAGTTCATTAATGGCCTTGAATGCGATGTTGTTCTCCAATCCCATGATGAGATTACCTCCTTCAGGGAAAAACTGAAGATCCATCTTTCGGGACTTGCGCTGGCTTTTTTTCTTTAGTTTTTTATTGGCCAGTTTATCATCTCTGTATAATTCTCCGGCCAATTCAGGATTCCAGATATTGACCTGCTTTTTAAAAAAAGAGTCGTCACCGAAATTGCGCATCCAGCTGGTATATGCCCTGATTTCATACTGACCAGGAGGGATGGTATCAAATAATTGAAAGTCACCATTAGCAAATCCATCCTTCAGCTTAATAAGTCTTTGCAGGGAAGTTTTCCCGAAAGAATTAATTAATTCAACAATCAATGTATTGCTGTATGAACTGGGCAAATGGGTTCTGGAATCAAGAAAATAGATCTTGAACCAGATATGGTCACCAACAATATATGCAGGTTTATCAAGGTGCATATACACTTTTTGCTGGGGATATTTCTCATACCAGGCATCGAGTTGCTCCGATATTTCTGAAACCGGATCAACAGGATGAATATAAACCCTGTTTCCACATATAAATATGAAGCCAATCAGGGTGATAATAAAAATTTTTATGAAACGATAAGTAGATCTTTTCATAACATATTGGTTTACAACAAATTTTATTCCAAATTGTTCAATCTCCACACTCACACCCACACCCTCGACTCACGATTCATATAGGTATTGGTGTCAAGGTTATAAATTCGTTTCATAACCTTGTTGTCATGCTCAAGGATTTTTTTGTTCATTTTGTCCCGGTAAACCCTGAATTCCCGGATAAGATCACTCATAAAATTAAATTTTAAGGAATGACATATTTGTGCCGAACAGATAAATCCCTGTATTATATGTGATAAAACAAACCTGAAAGACCCTATCTCTCAGGGTGGGATTTTTGTCGTTACGGCCGGTTATTTTTTCAAGGTCAAGTTAATCTAATTGAGTGTTAAAACCTACCGTGGCATATTGTCGGATACAAAAATTTGCCATTTTTTGTAATTTTGGGGTGCTGAACAAAAATCAAAAATTATGTCAGGTCATAGTAAATGGTCATCAATTAAGAGGAAAAAAGGTGCTGCGGATGCTAAAAGGGGCAAAATATTTTCCAGAATGGCGAAGGAAATCCAGGTGGCTACAAAAGACGGCGGACCGGATCCGGATAGTAATTCCCGGTTGCGACTGGCCATCGCCAATGCCAAGGGTGTGAATATGCCAAAGGAAAATATTGAAAGGGCCATCAGCAGTGCAGAAAAGGATGCTTCAGCCCTGCAGGAAGTAACCTTTGAGGGTTATGCACCACATGGGGTTGCTGTATTTGTTGAGTGTATGACCGATAATAACAACCGGACAGTAAGTAGCATAAGGGCGATTTTTAGTAAGCGGGGAGGAAGCCTTGGAACTAATGGATCTGTTGGATTTATGTTTGATACGAAAGGAGTTTTTACCGTTCCAAAAGGCGAGCTTGACCCGGATGAGTTTGAACTGGAAATAATAGATGCTGGTGTGGAAGACATCGAACTGGATAATGATATGTTTATCATTACCACACCGCTTGAAGATTTCGGGAATGTTCAGAAGAAGCTTGAAGAGATGAACCTCACACCTGAATCAGCCGAACTACAAAGGATTCCGCAGGAAACCAAAGAACTGGATAAAGAAGATGCCATAAGGGTTTTACGAGTCATAGAAGATTTCGAGGAAGATGAGGATGTGCAGAAGGTGTTTCATAACCTCGAAATTACTGATGCCGTACTCGAAGCACTTGAAGGAAGGGGCTAAGGATTCAAGGGGCCAAGGGGATAAGTGGTGTTTGGGATTTTGTCCGGAAAGTTATTATATTCTCCCCTTCTGACTTCTCCTCCCTTTCTACTGTCTACTGTCTACTGTCTACTTCTTCTATTTCAGATAATTCAATCTTATAGTACCTGCCAAAGATTTATCGACCACCAACCTCGCGAAGTATATCCCCGACACTGCATGGCCGTCAGAAAGCTCGTCGAGATTTAAAACAATGGTATGCCACCCTTCCCCGAGGCCTGAAAGATCAATGTATCCGATCAGTTTACCTGATATGTTATAAACTGAAAGGATAATGTGCTTATTGAGATCTTTCGAATGGATAAAGACCCTTAAACTGGTACTTTCATAAAAAGGATTGGGGAAGCAGGATTCGAGTTGTGACCCAAAACGCTCCGTTTGTTCCTGTGGAACATTAACCACATACTCCCATCCCGGATCAAACCTGTCATCGGGGTCAACGACATGAATATAATCAGCAACGAAGGAGGTATACCTGCAACGAATGTTGTACCTGAGACTCAATTCGGTCAGGCTGTCTTTGAGTTCCTCTTCCAGATCATATACAAGTATCATATATTCAAGTTGTTCAATGATCTCCTTGGCCCAGAAATGATGAATAAAAGCGCGACCGGAGTCGGTACCTGAAAATTCTACAGGAAAGTTCAGTGTTTCTGGTCCTTCATTCCCAAATCCCGATAAAACAACACTATCGGGACCGGTTTCATGATATTTACCCAGGATTATTAATTCAGATCCTGCATTTAAGGCCGGATAGGTTTTAGGATGGACGGAATAAACAGGGATTGACTGAAACTGGATATCAAGATCTTTTAATACAGGCTGAGTAAGAC
>JADHVS010000252.1 GCA_016783865.1 Bacteroidales bacterium | reverse complement strand
GGTATTGCGGTATTCTGCATGTTTTATATGGTTATCAGCAAACTGGTACCGATTATTTCTATCTCTGAAATGACAGAGGAGGATGAAAAAAATGAATCCATATTGAACTAATATTCAATAAGATGAAAAAATATTTAATAATTGCGGTATTACTGGTAATTATTTTTCCAGAGCATGTTCAGGGATTGACCCGGGAATCCGGTGACCCAATAGATCCTGTACTGGAACTATTCTACAAGAAAAACACAAATGATCAGATGTGGCTTAAAGCTACCCTGGTATATTATGTCGACAGGCAACCCATTAGCCTGGAAGGCCAGCAGGTTAAATTTTATGCAGGTGAGGATTCACTGCTTCTGTTGGGAGAAGCGAAAACCGATGAGGAGGGGGTGGCACAACTGCAAATAGTAAGTTACCCCAAACAATCAGAAGATATAGATGGTATTGTCAGGTATTTTGCCGAATATGAAGGAAATGACTCAATCCTGCCAACAGAGATGGACCTGTACATTAAAGATGTGAATCTCGAACTTGTACTTGAGCTGATGGATTCTGTCAAAACTGTTCAGGCCATTGCATCCTATGAGTCAGAATGGGAGAAGATACCGGTTGCTGATGAGGATATATATTTCTTTGTGCCCAGGATGTTCAGCGATCTGCCGGTGGGGGAGGATTTCCTGGATGAGGATGGACAGGTCACTATTGAATTCCCCAATGACATTCCTGGTGATGCAGAAGGGTTCCTGGAAGTGGTAGCCCGTTTTGACCAGCACTATCTTTTCGGAACGGTTGAAAAACGGCAGATAGTTCAATGGGGAATACCAACAAAACATGAAATTCCCGAATCCTACCGTGCATTATGGACCCAGATTGCTCCTGTGTGGATGATTATCACCCTTTCGATTATGCTCATTGGGGTCTGGTCCCACTATATTTTTGTAATAATCCAACTGATCAGGATAAAGAGATTAGGAAAGAATCTGGTTAACAAATAATTTTGGTACAATTATAGCACTACATAGACAGAATTTTATTTATTTGACACAAATTGAAATTAATTACTTATTAAAGGAGGATAAAACATGAACAAAAGAAACCGAACCTTAACAGCCTTGGCAGCTTTTGCAGGCATTGCAATTTTGTTGATCTCTATGGCATTTACAATGCAGGATTCGTGGGAAGTACCTGCGAAGTATAAAAGCATGAAAAATCCCATTACAGCCGATGATGCCAGCATTAATTCAGGAACCTTGCTGTATAAAAAGCATTGTGCCTCTTGTCACGGAAAAGTCGGATTGGGCGATGGAGTGAAAGCCAGGCAACTTGAAACTTTTCCCGGTGATTTTTCAGCAGCTGCCTACCAGGATCAGACAGATGGAGAACATTTCTATAAGACGAAGTTTGGCAGGAACGAAATGCCCGCATACGACAAAAAGGTATCAGATGATGATATCTGGCATATTATCAACTATATGCGAACATTTAAAAAGTAAAGAGATAGAAAGTGTCCAGGAAGGGCACCCTTTTTCATAATACTTTGTTAAATTGGCCGTAGCTTCTTAGCTGCGGCTTTTTTAATTTCCATATACGTGTACGCTGTCCTGCGCAGAGGGAAGATAATTAATCCCGAACCAGCAAATAAGCAGGACAATAAAAGCAAGGCTTAATGCCCACAGAGGAGTATTGATCTTCTTCGGCTGGAAAAACCTGAAATGGATGTAGATCAGGTAACTTAGCCAGGTGAGAAAGGCCCAGGTCTCTTTCGGATCCCAGGTCCAGTAATGTCCCCAGGCCTCCTTTGCCCATAAAGCCCCAAATAATAATCCAAAAGTCAGGAATGCAAAACCAACATAAACAATGTTATCAGCCAGTTTAATAGTTTTTAGCTCGAAATCCCGGTAGTAAACCTGGTATAATCCTTTTAATGCTACCAGGGAGGAAGCAGCCAACAGGGCATATGAAAATATATATACGATAACATGCGGGACAAACCAGGGTGATTGCAGGGCCGGCATAAGGGTCTTGTCGTAGGTTTCAGGATGCAGATAATTAATGACCAGAAAAAGTGTGGCAAGTCCTAGGGCATAACTGATAAACCACTTATAATTCCAGCGCAGATAGGTAATAATGCCCACTATTGGCAGAAACAAGGAGTACCATAACCTGGTTTCTCCAAGTGTCCTGAGAGGTGGTCTTTCCAACCTGATCCATAATATTATTAGAAAAAGCAATAAGACACCTGTACCGGTAAATACAAATATTCTTCCGGGCCATTCAAGTTTACTGATTTTCCCGGAGGAAGAGATCAGGATCACTCCAACTATCCAAAGGAATATTGTTAAAGCACCAAAATAGGGGAAATTTATCCAGTTCATTTTTCTGCATTTTTAGGTTCATTGCCAATCCAGAATATATAGGCAGCACCGCCAAGCAATAAAAATATCCCAAAATACACAACGGAAAGCCAGGGATCCTTGACCACTTCGACAACACTTACCCGTGACCATTTGCCCATTTCTTCATCGTAACTCAACTGATAGATATTAAACCCTTTAATCATAAAGGGTTTATTGACTTCAATGGTTGCCGTATCAGATTGCTGGTTATGGCTGAAAACAATATCGGAACTGAATTTTTTGGCTTCCGGCTTGAGCATCACCAGGATATTCTGTTGATCAAGCTGCAGATGTATTTGTGGCACGATAAAACTCCCGCAGCTTATCCACCCGCTGACAGATTGGTTATTTGAATTGTTATGGACAGTAGCCAATACGGCAGGAGCAGAGCCGTCAAATACATAGGGTCTGAAAACCAAAGAATCGAGGAAGGCATCTGTATAAAAAGTGTCAATCCGGACAGACCATGGACCAACGAGAAGCGATTTACTTTCTTCAGCTGAGAATGTTCTGGTACCTTCATATTCGACCAGTTGGCCGGTAGTCACATCAACAATTCCCAATTTTGGAGCATATTCATCTATTTTAAAATCAATGAGTTCCATCGAGAATGGCAATTCTTTCATCTCCATTTTGCGGCTGATAGCAGTATTAACAGGTGCTCCGGATTCTACCAGTTCAGCTGTCACTCTTATCAAATCTCCTGAACCCAATGATCCGGCTGCCAGAACAATCCACATCCCGGCATGATTTAAAATAAATCCAATGTTCTTTTTAGTCAGTGATCTTGAACGACGGAAAGTGACAAGCCCGAGACAAATAAGCAAATACAATCCTGAAATAACAAATAACCAGCTGTTTTTTATATGATAGAGGCCAAGTGTTTGCACGACGGGTGAAAGATGCGGGTTCCCCTGTGGTATAAAACCCAGCAGCAGAACCAGGAAGGCGAAAAAACTGATGGCACTGACTGCCGCAGGCACGCTTGATAACCACCTGACTATTGGATTTCTTCTATAAAAGAAATGAATTGTGGCAATAATAAGGATAATCGATACGCCAATTATAGCGTTTACCGGCCATTCAATTCCCGTAAATCCTTTCCCCCTGGATAGCACTTCAATGATCAGTCCCAGAAGCATCAGCTCAGCAACGATCAAAAAGCTCTCTTTGTATCCCCACGGATATTGCCAGGTTTCTCTCTTTTTATTAATTGATTTGTCTTCTATATTCAACGTAATAGGTTCTGGTCAGATAATATAATTTTCGAATCGACAAAAATAACAATATCTGTAAATATGTTAATGTATCTACATAAATAAAAAAATAAAGGCTCCAGAACTTCTGGAGCCTTCATAATAGGATTAAATAAAGTCTTTATTTTGTAAGATGCTCAAGAGAATTAACCAACAGAGCTTCAACGTATTTTGGATTATGAATTCCCATGCTCTTGTCTTCCTCAATATACTTGTAGTTTAAAATAACTCCTGCATCATCGCTATCATAGGTGCCGGTAACAACAGATCCGCTTGCCTTAAGGAATCCTTTATTAACAAGAACATTACCGAGGCTGTCGAAAAGTTCTTCAATCTCTGTCTGAACATCATTATAGTCGAATGATTCAATGCTGCTGTGACAACCCAGGCATCCGGCAAGGTTTGGTTCCAGCTCGTCATGATACTCGTATCCCATTCTGAATGTATGTCCTCCGGCCTGATTTCCATAAGCTTCAGCCATGTGACATGTAATACAGCCTGCATTTACGTGGGCATTGCTGCCCGGAGCAGCATAAGTCTGAGAACCGGCAAGCTCAAATGCTCCTGTTCCCCAGATAACTGCTGATTGCGGGCCGTGATGGGGGCCGTAGCGGGAGGAAGTAATGGTAACATCACCACCGCCTGGTGTTGGCATTGGATCAATGATCCGGGGTTGATGGCAATTGGTGCAAAGGTTACCAGTGCCAAAATCGACGGTAACATCATTAACCCAAAGAGTCACCGGATCTGTGTAACGAAGTGCAAAATCTGTTGAGTCATAATTGATATGGATAGTGTGGCAGGTTCTGCAATTTTGTGGTGTTGGATTGGAAATATCGGCAGAAGCTTCCATTTCTCCGGATTCCATTCTGTCCAAAAATCCTTCGTGTGTGTGACATGAAGCACAATCAAAATCACTCCGCTCAAAATTACCTCCTGTCATATGCCCTGAGTTTGCAGTTTGCAGTTGCTTGGCTAATACCTGAGTGGCATCGTTGTGACACTGAACGCAAGACTCGTTGGCATCCTCTCCTGCAACCCCAGCCGGTCCTTCACAACTTGAAGTCAGGTTCATGCAAATGGCAAGTGCAAATATCGAGAGGCCTAATCCCAAATAGTACAAATATTTTCTCATAACCGGATGTATTTAATTAATTTGTTTCGCCGTAAATATACCTGTTTGTATGAAAAGGAATACTTTAAAACCATCCGATATTTGTACTTCAATCACCTGCTATAATTTCTATTTTTCAGCGACTTATAGCCAGGTTATCATCGATATATGTCAATCGGATTTATTGAAGCTCCACGCCGCAAGCGGCAAGGAAACGAGTTCCTGAGTTCGGCCAATGCGCTCGCAGGATTCAGATAAATATTATTTCATATAAACTTAATCATTACATATCTGTTAAATTCATTAATTTTACATCTACTTAAAATCAGAAAGCAAATCCATTTATCATGAAAAAATTCTTTAAGATCCTGCTGATAACTATACTTGTTATTCTCACCATACTCATTGTAACTCCATTGCTGTTCAAGAAACAGATCCTGAATAAAGCAATACAGGTTGCTAACGAAACTGTACATGCCCGTGTCGATTTTGCTGACCTGAAGCTCTCGTTATTCAAGAATTTTCCTCGTCTGACCGTAACACTGGAAGAACTTTCAGTGATCAACCTGGAACCATTTGAGGGAGACACCCTGGTGGCTTTTAAGGAATTCAGCGCGGCTGTGAATGTGATGAGTCTGATCAAGGGCGATGCCATTGAGGTAAAAAGTATACTGCTCGACAGGGCTCATTTATCGGGTAAAATACTGGAAGATGGAACGGCAAACTGGGATATAGCCCCGGAATCAGATGAAGAGGCCGTGGTGGAGGAGGATACCACCGGATCGGGAAGCATGACTTTGAAGATCGCCTTAAAGAAATTTGAGATCAGGGATATGGATATTTTTTATGATGACCAGAGCACCGGGATGAAGGCCGGAATAGAAAATTTCAATTTCCTTCTGTCAGGAGACCTCTCTGAGGATTTTACCAGCATAAATATCCAATCAGAAACAGAAAGGATTAATTTCTATATGGACGGCATACGTTATTTGAAGAATGCCACATTGAAGATGTCTTTTGATATCGACGCCGATCTGGCAAATTCTGTTTTTACACTGAAGAAAAACAGTGTTGCAATAAATGCCTTTGAATTACAATTTGATGGCAAGGTGGCCATGCCGGATGAAGAAACAATCGATGTGGATATGACATTTAATTCTCCGGCGACCGGATTTAAAAGTCTTCTTTCCATGGTTCCGGCAGTTTATATGCAGGATTTTGAGCAGGTTGAAACCGATGGCGCATTATCCTTCTCAGGGGATATTAAGGGTATTATGAAGGGAGAACAAACTCCCTCTGCCAATATTCATTTGCTGGTTGAAAATGCCCGTTTTGCATATCCCGACCTGCCAAAATCAGCTGAAAATATAAACATTGAT
>JADHVS010000045.1 GCA_016783865.1 Bacteroidales bacterium | reverse complement strand
AGTCCCGCTTCCCGGCCCCCACCCGAAAAACAGGCATCGAGGAAAACCGTGATCCTGCCGGCCCCGCTTTCACTCAGATTACGGTACACATCAGATAATTTTATGGCTGCTCCGAGGTTCGATCCGGATACATCAACCGGGATCAGGTAGGGTGTCTGGTTAATCTGGTCAGGAAGACCGTGACCGGCATAGTAAAAAATGATCTCCGATTCCTTACCTATCCTGCTTGCCAGCTTGCTCACCAGTTCAATGTTCTGTTCCATTTCTCCTGAAGTGGCATCGATCAGCAGGAACAGGTTCTCATCTTTGACCCCAAGAGCTTGTTTCGCATACTCAGCAAATATGCGGGCATCATTCCTGGCATATTGAACATCAGATTCAGACCCCAGGTCACGCTGGCGGCTTGAATAATCTTCGTTCCCTATGACCAGGGCAAGCCTTTCAGGATGTTTCAGGAAATTCACAGGTATGTTCTTATCAACCTCCGCAGTCAATGAAGCCATCACCACATCTGCAGTTTCTGTTTCAATTCCCTTAATAACCACAGCGTTGTTATCTACCAGGTTTTCTTCAAGTCCTACCGTAAAGGAATGGTCATCTGCATAAAGTCCATAGTTTTCCGACAAAATGACCCTGACCGGTATCTGGTCAAACTCATACCGCCTTGTAGCAGTAAAAATAAAGTCGAGTTCCCTGGTTTCACCAACCCTGAGCAGCCCGATATCATACTCATTGGTTTCATCCAGCATGATACAGTTAGCATTTTCAAGCATAAAGATCGCCTTCACATTCCTGGCTTCCCCCTGCCCTATATTCTGAACCAGTACTTTTAGTTTTATGGGATAATTAAGTTGAATTTTGCCGCCATCTTCAGTGCTGAAAACAGCATCGGCAACGACAACCTCCGGCTTACTGAATTCCTTTGACCGGATCTCCATCTCAAAAGGATAAGCATCAAGCCCGTTTTTCTCTGTGATTTCGATCCTGAATCTGGCCAGTGCATTTATAAGGTCCATTGAGCCACTGACAGGTACGGTTATCTCCTTGCTCTGTGTGGGATATATAGTACCAACATCTACCTCCTTTACATAATCCAGTCCGGTTATGGATTCACTCATCAATTCAACCTTGATCTTAACCTCCCGGGCCTCTCCTTCACCCTGGTTTTGAACTTTAAACTTTATGTAAGCCTCCTCGTCTGCATCGATAATATTATTCTTGTTTTCATCTATGAAGGACTGGCCACTCACCTGAAGGTCAGGCAGCAATCGCACAACATTGGTATTCACATTCCTTTTATAAGTAATGTGCTTTGTCTTGCTCTTTTCTGTAATTGTGGTCCCTGACTGGCTGTAACAATGCAGGGCAAACAAAAAAAGAAAAGATGATGCGAGCAGTGATTTTCTTTTCATTTTAATAGGATTAAAAATTCAATACAACAGACATAGTTAAAGCGTTTGATTGTGAATTGATACCAGGCCCCAGGTAAACTACCTCACTTTTAAAGCCTTTTTTCTGTGACCGGTTTGGGGCAGCAAAGACGGTTGCATAATCCCACAACCAGACAGCCCCTGCAGCAATCAGCATATATTGCGAATTTTTGTGTTGTTTTTGTGATTTTGTATATAAGTCTTCCCTTTCTGATGTTACTGAAGAATTAAGATAATCCGAATAAGACTTATCAGAAAGGTTATTAAAATAGATAAATCCGGTGATGCAGCCGTAACCCAGAAAACCTTTCATAACATGTCCGCCCTTAAGCGTGGTTTTGGAGCTTCCCAAGCCGGGAAATACGGTTGAAAGAATCATAGCCTTCCCCTTACCTGTAGGTTTGATAATACGCGGATTCTGGTGCACGGCTTCAATCTCGATATATATCTGATCATCAAGATAAGCAATGTCTTCAGATATCAACCATATGATTTTCTTATTGTATCCACCAGAAATATCGCCCCCTACATCGCCTGTAAGTGATTTTGCATCCAGCTTTTTGCCGGCAATGGTATATATGCTGACACTTATTTGATATTTTTCAACCGGTTTGGTATTTACCAGGTCATAAGTGATGATCATCTCTTCCCCGGCGAGACTGAAGTCAATATTATTTATCCGGACCCTGGAATCGACAATGATCTGGGAATATTGATTATTATTTATAAAAATAATAGTCAGGAAAATGATTAGAAAAAATTTATAGCTCATAATATTCAATGTAAAGTAATTTGAAGCATTATCTGGTAATGGTTATATCTATTATATCAACCTGCATTCCTGCTTCTGTATAAGTCCGGTTTTTGTTCAGCCAACGCTGAAAATTTTCTGATGACAGGGATTTTGGCAATGTATAACCGGTTTCAATTTCTTCATCTGAGAGGAAATTTTCTTTTTGTAAGGAAATCAGTTCCGGCTTGTTCAGCGGTACTTTCGAGAAAATGACGAACAGTCGGTTCATCTCATGAACTTTCGTTGCAAACAGCGTATAAGCTCTATTGATTGACCCGTCCTCCACAAAATAGTTATACCCTGATTCGTTTGAAAAAAAGAAATACTCCATGTCGGCCTTTACGGGTATCCCGCTTTCGTATTTATCCGGCATCTTTTCATATGGCAGCAAACGGCAGGAATTATTACCGTCATCAAGAAAAATCGTTAAATATCCGCTTACCGGGCTCTTAAAATAAAAATAAAGGTCTTCGTTGTTATCAAAATTGGTTTTCCTGCAATTAATATTCAGGCAGGCCAGTGGAAAGGCAGTGTATTCAATCCGTGGTGCGGAGATCTCTTTTGCCATGATAACAATTTCACATCGTATTTCTGTAACAGGTTTTTTCTCCCCGCTTACAATCTTCTCACCTCTGACTTCTGTAAAATCTCTTTTAATAACCTCCGTACATTCTCCTTTGACCAGTGTATTGGCAATTATATGGAATGCTGATGTCGATTCCGTTAGTTCTCCTGTGTTTATATTGCTAATATAGGTGGCATTGCCCTGCATGATTACTCTGCCAAAAGCCCTTTCCAGGGCATTTATAATCGCAAGGTCCTCCGCCTCTTTCTCCACTTCCACCCTTGTTTTATCACGGGTAAGCTCAACCTGAGCCAGGCCGGAAGTCCTTACGGATTTTTGGGCAATACAGTCCGCCCCGCAAAAAATAATAAACACAAAAAGACATGTAAGTGATCTCAATTCCTGATTATTTTACTAATTCTAAATTAATACAATCCTGAGAAAGTTACAAGGAAAGTTATAAAACCTTTATTAAAAAATTAACCAACATACGATTGCGGTAACATTCTAATATTGAAATGTTAATATGATCAATGGTGAATCAATTGCTCCCGGATTACCATCATCACCAGTAGTTGATACATAATATCCTGTCTTGGCTTACACTTTGTCTGGAGTAAGATCAGGCTGCAATAAAGAGTTCACCTATGAGATTAAAACAGGCAAACAGGGACAGAAAAATATCAGATTTTTAAATAACTTCAAAAATTATTCGAAACCAATAAAATGTTAAAGCATGCAACTCAGATACCTGATCTTTATTGTTGCCCTGATCCTTACGCAAACCTCTTATTCACAGAATAATATGGAACGGAAAAGGTTAAGGGAACTGGGCATCTCTTTTGGAGAAATGCCAACCGGAAACCACAATGCCATCACCGATGTTGACGGTGTATTGGTCGGACACAAAACCCTTGTCCGGGGTGATTCAGTCAGGACAGGTGTTACGGCGATATTACCACATTCAGGGAATATTTACCAGGATAAGGTCCCCGGATCAATTGTAGTTTTTAATGGTTACGGCAAGCTGGCAGGCTACACCCAGGTGGAAGAATTGGGGAATATCGAGACACCTGTTATCCTGACTAATACACTGAGCGTCCCAACTGCAGCAAACGCTCTAATAAAGTATTCGCTGCAGCAACCCGGGAACGAAAAAGTAACGTCTGTAAATCCTGTAGTTGGTGAAACCAACGATAACTACCTGAACGACATCCGGGGATTGCATGTCACGGAACAGGATGTGATCGATGCCATTCAATCTGCGGAAACGGGAAAAGTCGATGAGGGATGTGTGGGAGCAGGTACAGGAACCACAGCCCTGGGATTCAAGGGAGGTATAGGGACCTCATCACGTGTAACACCTGAACTGAATGGGCGGAAATACACTGTTGGTGTGCTGGTGCAATCCAATTTTGGACGGGATCTGGTATTAAACGGAACCAAAATCCCCAGAGAGGCCGTGTTGCCAAAAGATGATCGTGGCGATGGATCATGCATGATCGTCATTGCCACGGATGCCCCGCTGGACTGCAGAAACCTTAAACGCCTCGCCAAAAGGTCTTTTATTGGCATGGGCAGGACAACCACCTATATGTCAAACGGATCGGGCGACTATGCCATCGCCTTCACTACTGCTTACACTATCCCTCATAGTAGTGAAACCCGGACAAACAAAATACCTGACCTTTTAGCCAATGATGCCATGACGATCTTATTCAAAGCCGTTGAAGAAGCCACTCAGGAAGCCATCTATAATTCCCTTTTTATGGCCACCACAACCAGGGGATATAAGGGACACTCGATAGATGCCATTCCTGTTGAACCTGTATTGGATTTGATGAATATTAAATAAAAGTGGAATTTTTCGTTCTCATCTATTAACTTTACTAATCCGGTTATATCCGGATTGTTCTTTAACAGACTATCCTTAAACATCACAACCATGAGCCACGATAAAGAAAAAAATGAGAAAAGACTCGATAAGCAATTCTACTATGATGAGTTAGAAAAACTTCAGCTTGACCTTGTACATATGCATGATTGGGTAAAACAAGAAGGCCTTAAAGTAGTCGTTATTTTTGAAGGCCGGGATGCGGCCGGGAAAGGGGGCGTAATAAAAAGAATTACCCAGATGCTTAATCCCCGTATCTGCCGTGTGGTCGCACTGGGTGTACCAACAGAAAGAGAAAAGACACAGTGGTATTTTCAGCGATTTGTCCCTTATCTGCCTGCAGCCGGAGAAATTGCATTATTTGACCGGAGCTGGTACAACCGCGCCGGCGTAGAACGTGTAATGGGATTTTGTACAGAGGATGAATACTGGGATTTCCTGAGGTCATGTCCGCGCTTCGAAGAGATGCTGATCCATTCTGGCATTATCCTCATAAAATATTGGTTCTCGGTAAGTGATGACGAACAGGAAAAAAGGTTCAAGGAAAGGCTGGCAGATCCTACAAAACACTGGAAATTCAGTCCCATGGACCTGAAATCAAGAAGCCAATGGGTAGAATACTCCCGTGCAAAGGATGAGATGTTTTCCTATACCGATACAAAAATATGCCCCTGGTATGTGGTGGAAGCCAACGACAAACGGCGGGCAAGATTGAACTGTATCCACCATTTTCTTACCATGATTCCGTATAAAGAGATCAAATACAAAAAGGTCAAATTACCACCTATAATCAAAGAAGGATATATCAGGCCACCCATATCTGATCAGACTTTTGTCCCGGAAGTATATTGATCGGTGATCAGTGATCAGTGACAAGAAATATCTGTTATATTTAGCCATTCAATTAATTCCCCATAAATGAAAAAATTCTTTCTTCCGGTCATTCTTATCGCCATACTATTTAATGTTAATAGTTGCAATAAAACCACATATGAATATCCTTTTCAGGATCCGGACCTGACTTTCGAAGAACGCATAGATGACCTGGTTTCGAGGATGACCCTTGAAGAGAAGGTTTCCCAGATGAAATATACGGCATCAGCAATCGACAGGCTGGGAATCCCGGAATACAACTGGTGGAATGAGTGCCTGCACGGTGTAGCCAGGATGGGCAAATCCACTGTTTTTCCTCAGGCCATTGGAATGGCGGCCACCTTCGACCAGGATCTCATGTTCGACATTTCAACTGCCATATCAGATGAAGCACGGGCCAAATATCACCGGTACCAGTCGCTTGGAAAAAGAGGTATATACCAGGGTCTTACATTCTGGACCCCGAATATTAATATTTTCAGGGATCCCCGCTGGGGCCGGGGAATGGAAACATACGGCGAGGATCCTTACCTGACAGGTAAACTTGCTGTTTCTTTTATCAAGGGCTTACAGGGTGATCATGAAAAATACCTGAAGGCTGTAGCTACCTCGAAACATTATATCGTACACAGTGGTCCGGAACCTGATCGTCACTCTTTCGATGCCGTCATATATGAGCGTGATTTTCGCGATACCTACCTTCCCCACTTCAAAATGACCGTGGAAGAGGCCAATGTGTATTCTGTCATGTGCGCCTATAACAGGTATTTGGGAGAGGCATGTTGTGGAAGCAGCACCCTGCTAACAGAAATCCTGAGAAACGAACTCGGTTTTGAAGGTTATATCGTTTCAGACTGCTGGGCAATCAAGGATTTTTATACTGGACATATGGTCTCCGAAGGTCCCGGTGATGCCTCTGCACTTGCCGTGAAATCTGGAACCGACCTGAACTGTGGCGATGCATACCCTGCTTTACTGGAGGCTGTTGCCAACGGTCAAATTACGGAGGAAGAAATAGATGTATCGGTAAAAAGATTGATGCTGGCCAGGATGAAATTGGGTATGTTTGATCCGGATGAATTGGTCCCCTGGGCAAATATCCCCTATGAAACTGTTGATTCGGAACAGCACAGGGAACTTGCTTTGAAAACTGCACGAAAATCTATTGTGCTCCTGAAAAATGAAAATAAGCTGCTTCCGCTCTCCAAAAACCTTGGGAAAATTGCTGTTATAGGTCCCAATGCCAATGACGTCGAGGTACTTCTGGCAAATTACAACGGCATTCCTGTGAACCCGGTCACACCCCTGCAGGGAATGATCGATAAACTCGGTAAAGATAAAATCATTTATGCCCGGGGATGCGAACATGCACCCAATTTGCCTACACTTGAACCGGTACCTGGTACTGCTCTTTTCACGGGAAAAGACCTGGAAAAACACGGAATGAATGGACAATACTTTGGCAACCAGGAATTTGAAGGGGATCCTGTATTTGAACGGATCGATGAAAACATAGATTTTTACTGGTGGGAAGAGGCACCTGACAGCAGGCTGGATGATGATGACTTCAGTGTCCGATGGACCGGATACATCGTGCCCCCTGAAAGCGGAACCTATGCCGTGGGAGGTGAGGGAATGAATGGATATACGATTCTGCTGGATGATGAACAGCTGGTTAGATTTAATAGCATTCATCATGCTCTGAAAAGATATGAATTTGTGGAACTGGAGGCCAATAAACCCTATAAGATCCAGATCGATTATTTTGAACATCATGGAGAAGCCAGTATGAAACTGTTATGGTCTGTACCCAGGACAGATCTTGAAGCCCGGGCCATTGAAGCCGCCAGCCAATCTGATGCTGTTGTGCTCTTTATGGGATTATCACCCCGTCTCGAAGGAGAAGAAATGAGGGTCGAAGTGGAAGGTTTTAAGGGTGGTGACAGGACCGACATCGACCTTCCCGACCTGCAACACGGGTTCATTAAAAAGATCATGGCCTTGGATAAACCAACCGTACTGGTCCTCCTCAGTGGCAGTGCTGTTGCCATAAACTGGGAAAACGACAACGTTCCTGCCATTGTTCAGGCATGGTACGGGGGTCAGGCAGCAGGTACTGCAATTGCTGATGTGTTATTTGGTGATTACAACCCTGCCGGCAGGCTGCCTGTGACATTTTACAAATCTGTGAATGACCTTCCTGACTTCAGTGATTATAATATGGATAACCGCACTTACAGGTATTTCACAGGTAAACCGCTCTATCCATTTGGATACGGGCTCAGCTATACAACCTTTGAATATGGCCAGCCCGTCATTGAAAAAAGCGAGATCAATGGTTCTGAACCTGTTATTGTAAAAGTAAACGTTACCAATACGGGAGATCTGGCCGGTGATGAGGTGGTGCAGCTTTACATCAGGGACGATGAAAGCCTGGTTACCAGGCCGCTCAGAGAAATGAAAGGATTCAAGCGAATCCACCTTGAAACAGGTGAGTCTGCAGAAGTTGAATTTTCTATCGGACCTAAAGAACTGGAATATTATGATGTAGAACAACAGGAATATATCGTCGAACCCGGTACATTCACAATATATACCGGCTCCTCATCAAGCCTGAATGATCTGAAATCAGTGCAGTTGAATGTAGTAAGTGAATAGTATATCCAACTTGCAGACTTGCAGACTTGCAGACTATTCAATTACTCCTTAATAATCTTAGTACTGCTAATCTTACTACCCTCCTTAACTGTAATAACATAAACACCCCTGGTGAGGTTACGTACAGGAATAGAAACCAGCTGGCTCTCAGTTTCAAATTTACTCACCACTTTACCTGTCATGTCAGAAATGGTTATATCCCTGTTGAGGTTGGAATAGTTGAACTCAATTATGATCTCATCGGTAAAGGGATTTGGGCCCACGCTGAAAGTACCCCATTCAACCGGTTTTTTGATGATCGAAGAGGACTCAAGTATCCAATTTTCAGGATCGGCAATTACATTGGATACAAAATTCGGAACACTGATCCGGAACAGTTGGTCATTTTCTGTCTGTTCGAAGCGTATAATAGTGTCCGTGCCATTCACAAAAGTGACCTGGAAATCCATATGGGACCGGAAGAAAGGAGTATCGTCAGAGGATCCGGTCTGTATGCTTGAGATGTTCAGACTATCCTTGTTCTGCCACCAGGTAAAACTGAATTTCGGAAATCCCTTACCGAAATACCACTGATCAAAAAACCAGTCGAACTCCATGTCCGATGTCTCTTCCAGTATCTGAAGAAAATCCATTCCGGTTGCTACACTATCCTTATATGATTTCTGAAAATTCCTCAGAACATCAAAGAACACCGAATCATTATCCAGTTCATACCGCAACATATGAATTATTGCTGCACCTTTCTTATAAGACAGTGATCCACTGAAAATCCTCCAGATATCAGTGGCATCTGCCTCCGGGATGTAGATACTGCCATCCGGTTCGGTCCTGGCCCGGTCGTGTGCGTTAACCATCCATGACTGTGCCGACTCATACGATACCAGGTATTCAAGGGCAAGGTATTCTGAATAGGAAGCGAAGCCCTCATTGATCCAGATATCCTGCCACGTGGCACAGGTAACGTTATCTCCAAACCACATATGTGCCAGTTCATGGGAAACGAGCCCGAAATTAAAACTCGAAAGGGTGGTCATGGTCTGATGCTCCATCCCACCTCCCATCGGAGCATAACAGTGACCGTATTTTTCTTTCTCAAAAGGATACATTGTATAGAGGCCGGAAAACAATTCTATCATATCAGCCGTCATGTCAATATCTTCCTTGTTCTCATCAAGAAAAAGTGGTACATCGTAGATGTAATTCTGGATTAATATTTTTTCCGGTCCTTTTTCCGGGAAGGCATATACGCTGTAATCCTGGTAATCCGACACGCACATGCTGAGGAGATAGAAAGCAATGGGATAATTTGTTTTCCATTCAAACCGGTGTTTTCCTTCCGGTAGTTCGGCCACTTTTGACAAAAGACCATTTGACCCGGCCATAAGGGAAGTATCCGTTGTGATAAAAATATAGGCAGAGTCAGCCTTATCAGTCAAAACCTGTTTGCTGACAAACCAATCTGAAGCATGAAATGGCTCTGACAGGGTATAGGTAACATGCTGGTCCCACTGGGAATCTATCTTGCTGGAAATTCCGGAGAAAAATGAATCGTTCCCACCGGAGCCATGGTAATAGACACGGCTGGTAAAATGATCGTTTTGTTGAAAAGTCTCCGCCGGATTGATGCGGATAATATTACCGGCATGAGTAAAACTATCTGTTTTAGTTCCATCAATCAGTATCGAATCAATGCTGAAAACAGTGGATAATTCAAAGACAATCTCAGAAAGGTTGCCGGATACTGCAACGGCGTGTATCTCAGTGAAACCTTTTATATAAGTACTTGTGTCATTGGCCTGAAGATCAATATAATAGAACACAACATCATAATTAAGCAAAGCAGGGTCAGCCACATAGGTATCTGCATTCAATTCCTGCCGGCTCTTTAATCCTGAACAATGCTCATCATGATTGTGTTGCGCATTTACGGGTGATAGCAATAATGCTAATATGTAAATAAGTAATAACCTCGTCAACTTCATCTTCCTGCAAAATATTTCTGGGATAAAGGTAGATAAAAATGTTCTTCGTTCATCGTTCGTCGTTCATCGGTTGTTCAATTTATAGCGCATCCATAATACAACGAAAACCTACTGTTGAGCAACGGTCATATCCAGGTGCCACCAACAATAACATTTGAGTTCGGTCGAGGGGTTGGGGGCCACCCTTAACATACCAAATGCTGGATGTTGGATTATAATACGATCCTCCCCGAATGATTAACATTTTATGACTCCCATTGTAATATACATCGTTTGTCATCTGCCACACATTACCAACCAGATCGCATATACCATGCACACTTCCCCCCGCAGGATGTGAATCAACCGGCATTATCCCATTGTTCCCGGCGTTGTAATTCTCCTCGACCAACTCATTACCCCAGGGCCACTTCCTTCCAAATGAACCCTGGGCGGCATATTGCCACTCAATTTCTGTGGGGAGCCGTTTACCGGCCCACTCAGCATAGGCCAGGGCATCTTCATAACTAACATATACCACCGGATGATCACCGGCTCCATCCATATATTTTCCTGATTTCCAATGCTTTAAATAGTTTGTATTATCAGAAGGTAAATATCCCGATTCTTTAACAAACCGGTGATAATCCTGATTTGTGACCGGATATTTATCCATGTGGAAAGGAGATACCTCAACAGTTCTACCCTTGGAGTAATCCGGGTATGGAATAAACTGGTCCGGATTAGTAACCTGAAAATCAAAGGATCCGCCAGCAATAGGGATCATCCCGGAAAGAACGCCTGAAGCCTTCTGGGTCGGTGTTACCTCACTTATCAGCCAGGGCATTCCCATGGGCCATTCCAGGACCCTTTCATCAAGCAATTGATCCTCTTCAAATAACTGAATCACGATCTTGTCTTCATAACCCGGATCATAATCACTGATTTTAAATGAACCTTCTCCCGGCTCAAATAATACCGGATCATTCTGATAGTCCGGATCACCCAGCCAAACCCTGACCTGGTCACCCCGGTCGGCCCGGAATTGAACAAAATCCCCGTATCTTTTTGCCTGGATCAGTACCGGCAGACTGGCGATACAATCCACATTTCCTTCCCGCCTGGTTCCGTGCCACGATTGATTAAAGGACCGGATGCTGACCGGAATATATTTCTTCTCACCTGCAGGTACCAGTTCAAGTTCACGATGAGACCAGAGACTTACAAAATGCCTGTCAGTAAGTATTTTAGATTCAATCAGTGCCCCGTCATATCCATTGTGGTCAAGGCTAAAAACAGTAAAGATCTCCTTTTCTCCGTCTCTCCAACTGTTAACCCAAATACTGTCTTTCAAAGCGGAGATCAATGGTGTCCAGTGAAATTCAATGAATGCCTTTTGGTTTTCGCGCAGGATCATTGTTGTTTTTCCAAGGTATCTCAACTCTTCCTCTATCCAGGCCGGCCTTCCGGGACCAAATGTGAGTACCTCGGTCCCATAACCGTTAAAAAACGAGATGGCTGTCTCCCTGTGAAATCTTCCTTCACTGATGTGCGCTACCCTGAATATTCCAAAGTCAGGCTTGATCAGTTTGTTCAGGTTCAGTTCCGGCTGATAACGAATGGCATTATGAACCCTTCCCGATATAATACCCGGCATATCCATGGGTACAGCCATGCCTTCGCTGTACATTATCACCCCGGGATGCGCCTGATCGGCAGCCTCCTGGAGTTCCAGGCTCGATTTACCCCTGGTATCTATTACAACTCCGTCACTATGGGTTGCTGCTATCAATTTTCTCAATCCCTCATAATGATCTTCCTGACGGGTACTCTTATCCCATGGATTATAAGCAATAAAAAACTTTACACCAGACTTCTTCAGATTATCAGACATCTTGCTAAGCTCATCCAATCCTCCCGGCATATCGGCATACATATCATATTGGTTGCGTTCATCGACACCCAGCCTGGGCCAGGTGGGCCATATGCCCAGGACATCAAATCCCCCGAACAATTCATTGCCCATAGTTAGCTGGTCCTCAACGCAATAAACACCTTTATCTCTATTGTAGAAAGACTGATCCCATGCGAACTGAAGAAATATGATATAGGCCTTTTTAATCCATTGCAAATCGGGGCGTTCATAGAGTGAGTTATCGAAACTGGCCAGGTCATACAACCACCGGTCGCGAAACATCAACCGTATTCCGTTCTGCCATTCACCCGTGTATGTATCGATAAAAAAAGTATATTCAATTTCCCCGCCGGGAGGAATTATAGTCTCATATCTTCTTCTTTCGGATCCCTCATATCCGGTTCTCCTGGCTATTGAACATATGGAAAGGTTTTCATTCACCCCTGCCGATCCATATCCCATTTCCCACGCATTATCGGGCAACATTACCCTGACAGGTCCGTAATCCGGGCGAAAAAGTTTGGCCCTGGCCAGCTGCCAGGGACCGGTTGAAGTGATAAATACCTGTTCGGGTGTACCTCCAAAAGGTATTACATTTTCAAATACAAGTGTATCGTCGCCGGTATTCTTTAAACTGAGCAGGTATTTTACGCCTGGCTGATCATGATCAATCCGACTATAATTACCAGTTAATCCGGGGGCCATGACCTCCCAGCGGTCCTTACCGCCGGGTTTGCAGATTTCGTTTGAATATACCTGCTTGCCATTTAAAATAAAGGAGAAGGCAACAACGCTTCCTTGTACTTTTATTTCTTCCTTGTTGTTGAGCCGGATCAGCTCCAGATAGGTCTTGTTATCCATTTGCAGAAACTGCAGATCCTGCGAATATCCGCAAAGGGACAGTAACACCGAGAACAAAGCCAGTATTCGCCCCATTTCTGATGAATTAATCTATGAGATAGCCGGCAGGTATCAGTTCATTTTTATCTCCATGAAAGACTGCATAGTCAAAGCCTTTCCTCAGGCTGTATCCTCCCGTTTCACCGGCCTTATTTACAGCAATAAAGCCAACCTGGAGATGCCGGTCATCCGGAAATTTTTCATAGATCCTCTCAACTGCCATCTTACAAGCAATTGCTGGCGAGTATCCATTCCGCATCAGCTCCGTGACCAGAAACGAACCCACTATTTTGAGTATCAGTTCACCCTGTCCTGTGGCAGTGGCACCTCCCACCTCATTATCCACATATAAGCCGGCACCAATAATGGGTGAATCGCCCACCCTTCCGGGCATTTTAAAGGCAATTCCACTGGTTGTGCAGGCTCCTGAGATGTTTCCATTTTTATCAATGGCAAGCATTCCGATGGTATCGTGATTTTCAGCCAGGTGTGCAATAGATTTGTTTGACTTCTTCCATTTCTCCCAGCTCTTTTTCGCATCAGGTGTTAACATGTCTTGCTTCGAGAACCCCTGTGAAAGTGCAAATTGAAGTGCCCCGTCACCGGCCAGAATAACGTGCGGGGTTTTTTCCATTACCATTCGCGCCACAGATACGGGATGCATGATGTGTTGCAGGAAGACCACAGAACCTGCGTTACCGGTTTCGTCCATAACACAGGCATCGAGGGTCACATTCCCATCGCTGTCGGGAAGGCCGCCATAACCGACAGAGCTGATGGATGGATCTGCTTCTGAAACTTTCACGCCGTTCTCAACAGCATCCATAGCTGATCCACCATTTTGAAGTATTTTCCATGCCGCCTCATTGGCAGCCAATCCATGATGCCATGTAGATATTACAAGAGGATCATCCTCAGCAGGGGAGTTTTTATTCCTTATATTCCGGGATGCTGCTGCAGTATTGATGATGGACATACCAATTGCACCAACAACAGATGATTGTATAAATTTTCGTCTGGTTGTCATAGGTATTTAATTTAGAAACAGTACCTGTCAGGCATCTGTCAGAAACTTGTAAATCGTAAGTTGCTTATAAGTTTCACCATGTCTCAGTATCGTAGTAGGGAAATGCGGTTGGTTTACAGAATCAGGGAAATGCTGGGTTTCCAGACATAATGCCAGGTGTTTTCGGTATTCGATCTTACCTTTTCCGGTAAGGCCTTCGAGGAAATTCGAACTGTAGAATTGGATTCCGGGTTCGGTGGTATATACCTCCATTATCCTTCCTGACTCCGGATGACTGACCCTTGCTGCTAATTCCGGATTTAATCCTTCCCTTTTAATAACGTAACAGTGATCATATCCTCCCGGAACTTTCCCGATATCCTGGCCAATCAATTTAGGAACCCGGAAATCCAGTGCAGTTCCTGCAACCTCTTTTATCTCTCCGGTTGGTATCAGATCATCATCCGTAACAATATACTTATTCGCATGGATAAACAATTTATGATCATATATGGTATCCCTTGCCCCGTTTAAATTAAAGTACCCATGATGGGTCAGATTAATTGGGGTGGGCTGATCAGTCGTCGCTGAGTATTCGATGGTTAATTCATTGTCCTCGTTTAATGAAAAATTGACCCGGACAGTCAGTTTCCCGGGGTATCCTTCCTCCATGTCATGACTTACATAATCAAGCATCACCCCTGCCCTGTCACGGTCAGCATATTCGCTAAAATCCCAGGTCAGCTTATCAAAACCTTTTACCCCTCCATGAAGATGGTTTTCACCGTGATTCTGGACGAGCCGGTATTCTTTATCATCCAATGTAAACCTGCCTTTGGATATTCGATTGGCATAGCGGCCTACGAGGCTTCCAATGTACGGATGGTCATCCAGGTATTCTCTTAAGGTTTCAAATCCAAGTACAATGTCATCAGGATTCCCTTTTCTGTCGGGCACAATAATAGAAGGTATAATGCCTCCGAAATTAGTAATGCTGATGGTTACACCGTTGTTATTAGATATGGTGAACAAGTGTGCTTCCTCGTTTTTTGTAAGATCGCCAAAAACACGTGTATCTACTTTCATAATTTAATTGTTATTGAGTTTTACAAAACAAAAATAATAAAATGGAACAGGATTGATGATTCGACCCGAATAAAATAATTGCAATATTAATATGTAGCTAATTTAAAATGAAAGTGATAAGATTTAACGGATTTATTTTATATTTTTGGGTGCTATATTGAATATTACATCCTTAAAAAAATACCCGAATGAAAACTGCTCAAACCAGATCGTTTCTATTAATTACATCTTCACTTTTACTAGTGATTTTCTTCGCCTTATCAGGATGCAAGAACAAAAAATCCCAGAGTTCCGGTCTGGAGAATGATCTGATCATCGACGAAACCGGTACACAAGAACAGGTTCTCAGGGAGATTACCGATTATCCCCTTCCCACCGCGTTTGAGGTCACCAAACTATTAATAGATGCCGGTGCGGGCTATATATTGGATCTATGTAACAGGACAGAAAATATTGACACCTATATTAATCTTAAAAGCAAGGCTTTGAATTTAGGTGTATATGGTGCCGACCTGAGTTATGCGGCTACATATAACCAGACGCAGGAAACAATGCAATATCTTGAGGCCACTTCCAGATTAATCAACGACCTTCAGATATCCACCGGTTTTAACCAATCCCTGGTAACACGCGTTGAAGATAATCTCGATAACGTTGATTCACTGATCCTGATTATTACAGAATCTTTCATCAGTACCTACGAGTACCTTATTGAAAACGAGCAGGATAATATTTCGGTACTGGTTTTAGCAGGTAGCTGGATTGAGGCCCTGTACATTACAACACAGATCACTATTATCAGTATTAACAATGAAAAGATCGTAGACATCATTTCTGATCAGGACAAGACCCTGGAAAAACTCATTGAGATCATGGAACCACTGAAAGATGATCCTATGATCCAGGATATCCACAAAAGTTTAAAAGAATTAAAAACTCACTTTGATAAGGAAGACAAAACCTTTACGAAGGAGCAACTGGATGCCCTCATTGAGAAAACTGAATCAGTAAGAAATAAAATTGTCTGATCTAATCAATTTTAGCAGTGAAAGGCGCACCTGGTTGCGCCTTTTTTTTGTCTTTCAATTATATAATGAAATATATAAGCCGGGGCTCCGTTAGTATCCTATTGATAAAAGCGCCGAAATAATTTACTCAAATTCATTAAATTTACATTTGTTATAAGCCGGTCGCTTTATGAGTGAATCAATTCTCAAAGCCCTGATGCACTTATTTGCAGTGGTTGCTGCCCTGAGTGATCAGATCATTTCCGAATCAGGCAGAAGTATCGTCAAGTCGTACTTATCGCAACACCTGAAGAAGGATGTTGCCGAAGATTACCTGACCTTATTTAATGACTTTTATGATTTTTACCAGCGTGACCAGAATTTCCAGATCAAAGGAGTACTGCCTTCCACAAGCATAACCAATTCAGAGACCCTGATCAGAATCTGCAATCAGATCAAGGTAGAGCTTCACAGGAATGAGCGAATCGTAGTCCTGTTAAGACTTATTGAATTTACCTTCATAGATAAAGTAATAAGCGACACAGAAAAAGAATTTGTACATTTGGTAGCTGACACCTTCAGTATCCAGGAAAAGGAGTTACAAAATGCATTTGTATTCATCACCGGTGAGGATTACGATAAGATTGATCCGGAATACGCCTTGTTTATTTCCCGGGAAGAGACCAGTGAAATTGATGAACTGGAAGGCGATTGGATCGAAAGAAACCGCCCTGAACAAACTTCAACAGATAAGAAGATAATCCGAAATGACCTGGATGGAATGATCCTGGTTCTGCACTTCAGCAGCATAAATATTTTCGTATTTAAATACACCGGAAAACAGAAGATACTCCATGATGGCCAACCAATAATTCCGGAAAAGTTTTATATCCTTAGTAGCGGAGCCATTCTGCGAAGTCCTGAAATTGGATCAATATATTACAGTGATATTGCAAGCCAGTTCCTTAAACCAGAGTCTGATGTTAAAATCATCCTGAATGCTGAAAATCTGGAGTTTCGGTTTAAAAACAGCATCAATGGCATTCAATCATTTAATTTTTGCGAGGATTCGGGACAACTGATTGGAATAATGGGAGGAAGCGGTGTAGGTAAATCCACCCTTTTGTCCCTGTTGAGCGGGCAGCTGGCACCAGATCACGGAAAAATCACCCTGAATGATTACGATCTGCTGGATGACAGGTTTAAATTGAAGGGGATCATTGGATTTGTTCCCCAGGATGATCTGTTATTCGAAGAACTTACTGTATTCCAGAACCTATATTATAATGCCAAGCTGTGTTTTGGTGCCTACACTGACCAAGCTGTGCTCCAGGAGGTTAACAGAATATTACAGGACCTTGAAATAAATGATATCAAAGATTTAAAGGTGGGCAATCCACTCGACAAATACATTAGTGGCGGCCAGCGGAAAAGATTAAATATCGGGCTTGAGTTGATGCGCCAGCCATCGGTTCTGTTTGTTGATGAACCTACTTCTGGCTTATCATCTACCGATTCAGAGAATGTGATCAGGTTGCTAAAGGAACAGTCCATTAAGGGTAAACTGGTTATTGTAAACATCCATCAACCCTCGTCCGAGGTTTTTAAATTATTTGATAAACTCTGGGTTCTGGACAAAGGCGGATACCCCATTTATTCAGGCAACCCGGTCGATAGTATAATGTATTTCAAAAGAATCAGCAGCTATGCAGATACAAGCGAAGTGGAATGTCCCAGTTGTGGAAACATCAATCCGGATCAGATCCTTCAGATCATCGAAGCCAAAAAGGTTGATGAACAGGGACATTATACCTCAGAAAGGAAAGTAACACCGGAAGAATGGAACCAGCACTACAAACAGGATATTGAACCCGGCATTGAAAGGATCCCGACAAAAAACATACTCCCAAGGAGTATGTTTAGTATTCCCGGGATAGATGTTCAGTTTAAGATCTTCCTGTTCAGAAACCTGATTTCCAAAATTACCAATCGACAGTATGTCTTGATAAACCTTGTAGAAGCTCCCCTGCTTGCTTTCATTCTCTCCTACTTCATCAAATACTTCGATGGCGTAACATTTGCTTTCAGTGCAAACAAAAACCTGCCCACCTATCTGTTTATGAGCGTCATCGTTTGTCTTTTTATGGGTCTCGTGGTAAGTGCAGAGGAAATTATAAAAGACAGAAAGATATTGAAGAGAGAAAGTTTTCTAAACCTGAGCAGATCCAGTTACCTGAATTCTAAAATCCTATACCTTTTCCTGCTTTCAGCGCTTCAGACCTTCCTTTTTGTTATTGTGGGGAACACGATTCTTGAAATTAAAGGCATGACCGCTGTATACTGGTTGATCCTCTTCAGTACAGCCTGCTTTGGGAACCTGGTAGGATTGAACATTTCAGCCGGATTGAATTCAGTCATTTCCATCTATATCCTCATCCCGCTGATCCTCATTCCTCAACTATTACTGAGTGGTGTCCCGGTGGCCTTTGATGATCTTCATAAAAGTCTGACATCCAGGAAATATGTGCCACTTATCGGTGATATAATGACATCCAGGTGGGCGTATGAAGCACTCGCGGTTGAACAGTTTAAGAATAACCGGTTTGAAAAGAATTTTTATGAGCTGGACAGAAGGATAAGTGAATCCAGTTTTAAAACAACCTTTTTAGTACCAAGGCTGATAAACGTGCTGGAAGAATGTGAACGAAATATGGATAATCCTGCTTATGAGCCGAATTTGGAGAGAAATATTTCTTTGTTAAAAAATGAGATCACTTTGCTGGGAGAACAACCTGATATTTTCCCGTTTGAGTACCTCGAAAACCTCGATCCTGAGCTCTTTGATGAAGAGATTGTTGAAGAGACTCTGGACTACCTGAACTATGTCCGGTTCAGCTTTCAGAACATGGTCAGGGAATCGCAACAACAACGAAACAGCCTTTATTCCGCCCTTACCGATTCAATGGGAGAAGAAACTCTTATTGAATTACGTAAAAATTACCATAACGATAAGTTATCCGATCTGGTTACCAACCGGATGGAGGTTAACCAAATTCTGACCATCAACAATCGGCTGATTCAAAAGAGAGACCCGGTTTTTCATATAGCCGAATCCAATATTGGCAGGGCCCATTTCTATGCCCCGTTCAAAAAATTTAATAACCAGCTCTACGATACCAAGTGGTATAACCTCATATTTATCTGGGGATTTATATTTATACTTTATGTAACCCTCCTACTCGACCTGCTCAGAAAATTCCTCCGCTATTTCGAAATCGCAAGACTACGGCGTCAGTGAGTCGTGAATCGTGAATCGTGAATCGAGGGTTTGGGTATTGAGAAAAGAGTGTGAAAATGTTAAATTTATATCCCTACAGCCTACTGTCTACTGTCTACTGTCTACTATCTATTGTCTGCTATCTTCAATCACCCCCCCTCCCACACACTTGTTTTCCGATGCACGATTCACGATTCACGATTCACGGTAATAATTTATACTTTTATCCCATCATTAAAACAGACCGTTTTTCATCATGAAAATTACAGCGATCGATTTTACCATTATTGCAGCCTACCTGGCATTTACTATAGTTATCGGACTGGTTCTTAAGAAAAAAGCACAGAAGGATAAATCCTCATACCTGCTGGGAGGGAATAAATTACCGTGGTACCTCCTTGGCCTGTCGAATGCTTCCGGAATGTTCGACATTTCCGGAACGATGTGGTTGGTTACCCTGATGTTTGTATACGGATTAAAAAGTATCTGGATTCCCTGGCTCTGGCCCGTATTTAACCAGGTCTTCCTGATGGTTTTTCTTTCCGCCTGGCTCAGAAAATCTAATGTTACCACGGGTGCAGAATGGATAGGTACACGCTTTGGATTTGGACGCAGTGCTGAACTCTCGCACAATGTGGTCGTCGCATTTGCCCTGATCAGTTGCCTTGGATTCCTGGCATACGGATTTATCGGACTGGGTAAGTTTATTGAGATCTTCATCCCGTGGGAGATCGTATCACAATATATTCCATTTAACGTCAGGCTCGAATATGTGCCCCATCTGTATGGCATTGTATTTACCGCATTTGCAGTGTTTTATGCCATTCTGGGAGGAATGATAAGTATCGTATGGGCCGATCTGATCCAGTATATCATCATGACCATTACATCCGTTGCAATTGGGGTTATGGCTATGACCGCTCTGACTGATCACGCAATGATGGTCCCGGATGGCTGGCATTCACCCTTTTTTGGATGGAAACTGGGGATTGACTGGAGTGGCATTATTACTGAGGTAAACCTGAAAATTGCCTCTGATGGCTATTCCCTGTTCTCCCTGTTCTTTGGAATTATGTTATTCAAAGGAATCCTGATTAGTGCAGCCGGTCCTGCACCCAACTATGACATGCAGAAGATCCTGGCTACCCGCAACCCCAGGGAAGCTGCCCTGATGAGTGGTTTCGTTTCTGTAGTCTTAATGCCGGTAAGATACTTCCTTATTGCCGGATTTGCCGTTTTAGCTATCCTGTTTTATGATAAACTCGACCTGATTGTGGCAGGCCAGCTCGACTTCGAGCAGATTTTACCCTCGGCGATCAATGAATTTGCCCCTATTGGCATTATGGGCCTCCTGCTGGCAGGATTGCTCGCTGCATTTAATTCGACTTTTGCCGGCACCCTGAACGCTGCCCAGGCTTATGTAATTAATGATATCTACCTAAAATACATGAATCCAAAGGCCTCCAACAAGCAGGTAAAAAGGACCAACTATATTGTCGGATTGTCGGTCGTTCTGGTCAGTATTCTCTTTGGTATTTTTGCAAAGAATGTAAACAGTGTTCTGCAATGGATAGTCTCAGGATTATGGGGTGGATATACAGCCGCAAATGTGCTGAAATGGTACTGGTGGAGATTCAACGGCCATGGTTATTTCTGGGGAATGGTCTCCGGGATTATTGCAGCAATGACATTCCCCCGAATTCTTCCGGTGTTTTTCCCGGATATACCTCAGGATATCATTCTGCTCTATTTCTTTCCATTGATGCTGGTTATTTCACTCGCTGGTTGTATCATTGGCACCCTGCTGACCAAACCAACAGCAGAAGAGACACTGAAGAAGTTTTACCTGTCCGTAAGACCATGGGGATTCTGGAAACCTATTTATGAGAAACTGGTTGCAGAAGATCCATCAATCGAGAGAAACAGTCATTTTAAAAGAGACATGTTTAATGTAGTGATCGGAACTGTCTGCCAGACAGCCCTGGTTGCACTACCTATTTTTATTATTGTTAAAGCCCAGGGATCCCTTATCATAACCGTGGGGGTTATTCTGATTGCCGGGATCATTTTGAAGAGGACCTGGTATGACAATTTAGAAAATTCAGTTTAGGAGATATGATACCAAATCCGGGTTTCAGGGAGCATGTTGATTTGATCCGTGATTTTACGGAAACTTATAAAACCAATATTGATGCAGATCAGGCGATCCGGGAGATCAGGTGCCTGAAAACAATGTATCCGGGTGTTCTTATACCCATCCGGGAAGGAGACCTTTTTGCCGGCAAGTACAGGCATCCGGCTGTTTGCTTCGCCCCACAGGCAGGCGGAGACCAGGGTGGATTTGCTTACTCCTGCCGTGATGATTTAATGGAGGAGTTAATGGCACATCCCGAAGCCCATCCTGAAGATGTTAAACTTCTGAAAGAAATAAAATCATTCTGGTCTGATGAAAATTCCATCACCAAAACCCGACAGGCATATCCGGATAAACTTCAGAAGGGATTACCCAGTGATAACTGGACCAAAGAACCGGGGATCGGATTTCCTCTTTACCGCATGGCAGGGACACAATTGGATTACTATACGCTAGTAAACATTGGAACAGACGGGCTAAGGAAAAGGATAGAAAACAAGCTGAACAAAGCTGATTCAGCAAAACAGATAGTATTTTACAGTACCTGCATGCAAACACTCGATCTATTCTCAGAGATCTGTATATGGTATGCCGACCGGGCTGCCGAAATGCAACCAGCATGTGGCCAATCTGCCCTGGAGGATTTCCGTCAAATGGAACTGGTATTAAGAAACATCAGTCATCAGAAACCGGAAAATCTTCGTGAGGCCATCCAGTTGTCTTACCTCTGGTGTATCCTATCCGGATCCCAGAACTATGGTAGAATAGATGATTACATGGGTGACTTTCTTGTCAATGATCTCAAAACAGGATTTCTTGATGAAGACAAAGCCCTGAGGCTCTTCAAAGGCTACTGGAAAATCATGAACTCCAGGAACATTCCTTATGACGGACGTGTTATTATCGGCGGAAAGGGCCGCCGTAACGAAAAAACAGCAGATAAACTGGCATTCCTTGCCCTGGAAACAGCAAGTCATATAAAAGATATACTGCCTCAGCTGACATTCAGGTTTTATGATGGCCAGAATCCTGAATTGTATGCCAAGGCCCTGGATACAATTGGAGAAGGGGGCACCTTCCCGATGCTTTACAATGATGAGGTTAACGTGCCGGCAGCAATGCACGCTTTTCAAATTGATCAGGAAGAAGCATGTCAGGTTATCCCATTCGGATGCGGAGAATATATAATCAACCACAGAAGCGTTGGCACTCCCAGCGGGATCCTCAACTTATTAAAAGCACTGGAAGTAGTGCTTCACAAGGGAATTGATCCCTTGACTGGTGAAAAAACAGGCATCGATAATATTCCTGATGAATTTGATTCCTTCGATGAGTTGCTCGGGGTATATGAAAGACAGGTTAAATATTACATTGAATTACTGGCCCTCCAGGAAGAAATAGAATACCAGGTAGCCGGGGGAATTGCCCCATTCCTCTTTTTCAGCATCCTTTATGATGATTGCATTGAACGGGGTAAAGGTATGTTCTCCGGTGGAGTCAGGTATCTTGGCGGGACCCTCGAGATTTATGGTTATACAAGTGCAGCAGATAGTCTTTCTGCCATCCGCAAGCTTGTTTTCGAAGAGCAAAAGATGGATCTGAAAAAGCTTGTTGAAATACTGGATGCAGATTTCAATGGCTATTCCCGGGAAAGGCTTGAGATGCTGAATGCACCAAAATATGGTAATGATCTGGAGGAGGCTGATCAAATGGCCACTTATCTGCATGATTTTGTTTGCAATCATACCCGGGATCAGAGAAACAATACAAACCTGCATTCGTACCTCGTAGTCAATATTAACAACGATGCAAATACTACACTGGGTAAATTTACTGCAGCCTCAGCCGATGGCAGAAAGGCATTTACCAGCATGTCGAACGGTAATTCCCCCGGCATGGGGCGGGATTCTTCCGGGCCGACTGCACTTCTGAATTCACTTGCAAAACCTGATCCAACCATCCATGCAGGAGCGGTCCAGAACATGAAATTCAGTAAAGAACTTTTTAATAAGTACAGGGAACACCTCGATGCCCTGCTCAATTCATATTTCATACAGGGAGGAACGCAAGCCATGATCACTGTAGTGGGCAAAGATGACCTGGAGAACGCCATGAAGGAACCCGAAAAATATTCGCACTTGATTGTTCGCGTTGGGGGATTCAGTGCCAGGTTTGTGGAATTAAGCAAAGAGGTTCAGATGGAAATCTTAAACAGAACATTATATTAAACTAATTATCTCAAGTTGCCAGGTACTGCCTGCCCGCCGTGTAGGCAGGCAGCAACTTAAATTAATTATAATATTTTAAACGAATGAAGAACAAGGAATTTGAATACAGACTTTCCATTTTAAACAAAAAGCATAATAAACTGATCTCCAGACCAAACAAGGTGATTAAAGGGGGAAATGGTATATATGATAAATATAAGTACCCTGTGGTTACTGCTGCTCATACCCCTTTGTTCTGGAGGTATGACATGAATCCCCTCTCTAATCCCTGCCTGATGGAGAGAATGGGCATTAACGCAACTTTAAATTCAGGAGCTATTGAACTGGATAACAAGATTTTACTTGCTGTCCGGGTGGAAGGTTGGGACAGGAAATCCTTTATTGCCGTTGCCGAAAGTCCCAATGGAATTGATCACTTTAAATTCTGGGATTACCCCATGGTGATTCCCGAAACGGATGATCCTGAAACAAACATATATGATATGAGATTAACACAGCACACGGATGGATGGATTTATGGTGTGTTTTGTGCTGAGAAAAAAGATCCCAATGCACCTCCTGGCGACCTGTCATCGGCCATTGCCCAGTGTGGTATTGCCCGGACAAGGGACCTTAAAACCTGGGAGCGTCTCGACGATTTGAAAACCCCCTCTCCCCAGCAGAGAAATTGTGTTCTGCACCCTGAGTTTATCGGGGGGAAATATGCTTTTTATACCCGGCCACAGGATGATTTTATCCAGGCTGGCTCCGGTGGTGGGATTGGATGGGGATTAGCTGACGACATTGAGCACGCCGTCATTGATAAAGAAGATATTATCGACCATCGTGAGTATCACACCATTAAAGAATTGAAGAATGGCCAGGGACCTGCTCCCATAAAAACACCTAAAGGATGGTTGCACCTGGCACATGGTGTAAGGGGTTGTGCTGCAGGTTTCAGGTATGTCCTTTATTTATTCCTGACCGATCTTGAGGATCCGGCCAAAATGATAAAACAACCGGGTGGTTATTTTCTTGCACCGGAAGGAATCGAACGTGTTGGCGATGTGTCCAATGTGGTATTTACCAATGGATGGGTAATGAAGCAGGATGGTACCATTTTCATTTATTATGGATCATCAGATACCAGGATGCATGTGGCCACTACCACCATGGACAAACTACTCGATTATGTGATGAATACCCCGGAAGATGGGCTGCGGTCGGCCGTCTGTGTGGAACAAAGGATTTCTCTGATACAAAAAAATATTAAATACCTAAAAATCAGTGATCAGTGATC
>JADHVS010000044.1 GCA_016783865.1 Bacteroidales bacterium | reverse complement strand
AATATATCCGCAACAAAGATATTATCGTGCTGCAGGTTGATCAATTTTATAGAAACATGCCTGTTAAGTTTTCTTCCTTCAGGACTGTCGGTTCCGTCTTCATACTTATTCAGTGCAACAGGGGCCGCATCGCCGGCACCAATTACGTTTATCCTGGATGATTCTATTCCATGCAGCACCAGGTAATCCATTACAGCCCGGGCCCTCCTGTTCGACAACCGGACATTGTATTCATCCGCCCCTACTGCATCGGCATGCCCCGTTAGTTCCACTCCCAGGTCAGGATACTTTAACATCACTTCCAGCAGCCGCTCCACTTCCTCCAGGGCTTCATTTTTCAATGAATAATCATCAAAATCGAAGAAAACAGAATGGAGCATATAATATTCATCCGGAGAGACCTGCTGAATGCTGTCCCTGACCTCGATTGTCTCTACAAAAAGGGTGTCATCAGGTTGGTCACCTGAAACCTTGGTCGTATCACCAACCTGCCTCATTCCTATCTGAAGGTTCAGATCCAGATCAGGACCAATATTCAGGGCATAAATATTCCTGTTCTCAGAAACCGAATCGATGATGGTTGAAAAATAACCTGCTGCTCCATTTCGTCGTGGTACGAAAAACAGATCATCATCGGTGGTGGAAACCGGGTATCCAATATTCTGTGGATAGGACCATGTTCCATCGGGCAATCGTGTTACTGAGAAAATGTCGTATCCTCCCATTGTCGGGTGACCCTGGGAACTAAAAAACAATTTTTTACTGTTGGCTGTAATAAATGGTGTTTCTTCGCTATAGAAAGAATTTATTTTGGGCCCCATATTGAGGGCTGGTTGCCATTCTCCGCCCCTGGTTCTCTCCGAGACATATATGTCAAGAGCCCCCTGCCCTGCTGGTCTGTCGCTCGTAAAATAGAGCTTCATGCCATCCAGGGAAATACATGCGTGCGTTTCAAAATAATAGGTATTTATGTTCTCATTGAGAGGCTCCATCAGCGACCACTTATCATTGGTTCGGTGACTTACAAATAAATTGGATTCGTAGGGATCGGATTTCACCAGGTACAGCTCTTTTCCATCCATGGACAACGAGGTGGGACGGCAATCTCCGTCAGATCCTAGTTCTCTGCTTATATCACGTGGTTCAGTCCACTTACCCTGTTTCCTTTCAGTCATCATGATGGCCCTGTGTAAAGGTTGATCAGCCATATATACCAGCACCGAATCATTATACGAGAAAACCGGATTGTAATTGAAAGGATACCGGTTTACACCTTCATCCAATCCAGTAAACTTTACTTCTACAGGTCTGTCGATCATTGACTGGGCCAGTTCGCACGATTTGATCTGGTTGTTAACATATTCGATATCGGCAAAATATTTTTTGAGCATCGCACTCCTGTATTTCTCGTAAAATTCGATCGCCTTATCGAACTGGTAATTGATATGATAAGCCCGGGCGAGAGCAAAAAGGGCTTCTCTTGGTGCATTTCTCTCCTTATATGAACCCTCCCTGTAACCGGCAACAATATTCTGGACGGCTTCTTCCAGGTATGGTATAGCAAGATCTTTCTTGCCATAAAGACTCAGGTAACAAGCGCCGATCAGAAAACTGAGATTGTAATTTGTGGGATCTGTTTTAAGCAGCTCAAGGTAAATAAACACGGCTTCCTCAAATTCGTCCGTCATGAAAAAGTATTCCGCCTCGAGAAAAGTCTTTTTAAACTCCTTTTGGTCAATCTGTCCATTCAAAGGGAGAAACAGCAGGGTAAATATGATAAAGAAACTGGCTTTACCAATGCGCATAAGCAACATTTATTTTCCAAAAGTATAATAATTCATGAACAGTCAAGCATGGAAATCTCAGAATATATTAACAATCAGGGTTTTCGCAATCAAAAAATCCTTACCGGATTTGCCTGTAAATACTGCGCCGTTGGAAAATTTCCGGTATTTAGCTAACTTTTATCCCTAATCATAATTATGTCATGAAAGAGAACCTGACAATTGTAGCCTTCTATGTCGCCATTCTGGCAGGCATTTTCATTGTAGCTGCCGTTTTGTATGAGTTTATGAAGAATCATGAGCTGGGTAAATACAGGATTTTTGCTTTGATCCTTGGATTTCTGTTTATCGGTTCTCCATTTATAGGCCGGATCACACTCAGACTTCCGGGTGATACTGAGCTTATTGTTGAAAAAATGGATGGAGAACTTGAATCACTTACTGTTTTCCTTGATGAACTGGAGGCTGAGTATACCAGTCTGAAAGCAGGAATATCAAATTTACAGCAGGATATGGGCCCCATCATCAACCAGGTCCGGGCAGGGCAAATCACTCCGGAAAATACAGTCAAAATCTTCACCGACATCTCAGATAATCTTGAGTACATCTATAACCAATCTGATTCACTAACCTTAAAGCTGGAAAAAGCACGTAATGAAAACCGCAAGCTGGTTAAGAACCTGAAAAATGTGAAGAGTAAGATTTATTAGTTGTTGCAGTTCCTAAGTCAATAATATCCTTAGAAAAGGACCAGAATACGCTGAATAATTGATTTTTCATTCTTCATTTTTTTGTTATATTGCATTAACTATTATTTATTTCCGAATCTGAATGAAAAAGAAATTTGAACTGGAGTATACTATAAACTCCTCTCCAAAAGTTCTATATAACAGGTTGAGTACCCCCGGAGGACTTTCTGAATGGTTTGCTGATGATGTGAACTTACAGGGAAAAGTCTTCACTTTTATCTGGGAAGGTACTGAGCAGGAGGCGGAAGTTATTTTGAAAAAAGAAAATATATTTATTCGTTTCCATTGGGTATCCGATGTGGATATAAAAACATTTTTCGAATTTCGTATAACTCAGGACGAGCTTACTGGTGATGTATCGTTGCTGATAACTGATTTTGCTGAGGAAGATGAGAAAAATGATTCCATCGACCTGTGGGATACCCAGATCGGCGAACTCAAACATGTTATTGGTCTCTGATTCCAACCGGCAAACATTAATATAATAACTACTTCAAGGTGAGCGTTAGATAAGATGGTGTAATTAAGAAGAAAATGGTTAAAAGACTGCACCTGCTGGTATTAAAATCCTTTCTTGGCCCGTTCCTCCTGACTTTCTGCATTGTCATCTTTGTACTGGTCATGCAATTTCTTTTCAAGTACATCAACGATTTGATCGGCAAGGGGCTTGAAATAAATATTATTGCCGAATTCCTGCTGTATCTCTGTACCAGTATGGTCCCGCTGGCCCTGCCTCTGGCATTGCTCATGGCAGCCCTGATGACCTTTGGCAACCTGGGCGAATACAATGAGCTCACTGCACTAAAATCATCAGGAATATCTCTTCCAAGGATAATGAAACCACTCATTTTTTTAACATTGGCGATCTGCGTAGGTGCATTTTATTTTTCAAACAATGTACTCCCTGTTGCCAATCTGAAAATGAGGTCCTTGCTATACGACATCCAACGGCAGCGTCCTGAATTTTATATAGCTGAAGGGATTTTCTATAATGGCATTGAAGGATACAGTATCCGGATCGGTGATAAGGATACACGGTCGGGTATGTTATATGATCTGCGAATTTATGATCACTCAGACAGAAATGGAAACAATAAAGTAACCTATGCTGACTCCGGGACGATGAAAATGACAGTCGATGAAAAATACCTGGTGATCACACTGTATCATGGCAAAACATATGATGAAATACAAACCGACCGCCGGAACAGGAGAGACTTCACTTACCCTCTCCGAAGAGATGCCTTCGAGGAGCAGGTGATGATGATCGAGATGAAGGGCTTTGGTTTGGACCGGACAGATGAATCACTCTTCAAGGGCAATTACAATATGTTGAGTCTATCGCAGTTACGATATTATGAAGACTCTATTGTGAAAGACATAAAAATACTTTACTACGGTCTTAATCAGAGCCTGAACAGGGCCACCTACGCCTCCTTCAGGGGTGGGCGGGGAAGACCTGTTGAGCACATCCGGGATTCTTCCGCACCAAAGATTTATGTTTTAAAAATGGACAGCCTGCTGGCTTCCCTGTCGAGTCAGAATCAGTTGCAATCGATAAACCAGGCTTTAACTCAGGCAAGGGCTTCGATGAACTATATAACTACCACATATACCAATACAGACAGCAAAACAAGGCGGCTCAGAAAATACCAGATCGAGATCCAAAGAAAGTTTACCCTTTCATTTGCCTGTTTTATTTTCTTTTTCATCGGTGCCCCCCTTGGTGCCATCATCAGGAAGGGGGGACTGGGTATGCCAACAGTAATTTCCATTCTGTTCTTTATCTTCTATTACATCATTTCCCTCTCCGGCGAGAAATTTGCCCGGGAAAGCATCATTACTCCTTTCCAGGGCATGTGGATCTCAGCAGTTATTCTGTTCCCGATGGGAATTTGGCTTACCTACAAAGCAGCCACCGACTCAACCATTATGAACCTGGACACCTACACACATTTCTTCAGGAGCCTGAAACAGCCTTTTAAACTATTGTCCCGTAAATCCGTGGAAGTTGAATGATACGAATGAAAATTCTGATCCTTTCGAAAAAGAATCCATACCCTCCACGCGACGGTGAAGCTATCGCCATACTGAATATGGCACAGGGACTGGCAGCATCCGGTCACGAGATCTGGTTGCTTACAATGAATACGACAAAACATTTCACACCTCCCGAAGAGATCCCGGCAAGTCTGAAAAATAAAATCAAATTCACCATAGTTAATGTCAATACAAAGATCCGGGTGATCAGGCTCATCCTAAACCTGCTCTTCTCAAAGACACCTTACAATGCGCTCAGGTTCAGATCACAAGAATACCTTTTACGACTAAAAGACATACTGGAATCACAGTCTTTTGACATCATTCAAACAGAAGGGCCATATCTTGATTTCTGTATTCCGGTGATTCGGGGGCTGAGTGATGCAAAGATCTCTTTCAGGGCTCATAATATGGAGTATATGATCTGGGAACGCAGGGCAGCAGCTACCGGAAATCCTTTCATTAAATTCTACCTGAATGTATTGAAAAGGAGAATCAAAAATCTTGAAACAAATCTTTTGGGAAAAATTGATGCTTTGGTCCCAATATCCGAAACAGATCTTGCAGGATTTCGTCAGATGGGTGTAAAAACCCCCCAATTTACCTGCCAGGCCGGGATTGATATGTCAACATACAACACAGCAGGTCCCCCGGAGAAAACCAGTCTGTTTTTTATTGGTTCGCTTGATTGGGGACCAAACACTGAGGGTCTCGACTGGTTTTTCGGGCATGTATGGCCAACTGTAAATATAAAGTATCCGGCGCTAAAATTTTATATAGCGGGACGAAATTCGGATTTCTATTTTAAGGGGAAAAAACTTCATGACCATGTTATTAATTGTGGAGAAATTGAAGATGCCCTTCAATTTATGCGTGACCACTCCATTATGGTTGTGCCGCTTTTCTCGGGAAGTGGTATACGGATTAAAATCCTGGAAGGTATGGCTATGATGAAAACCATCATTACAACAGCAATCGGCGCCGAAGGGATCACCGTTACCCATGAGCAGGATATATTGATTGCAAATACAGCGAAGGAATTCATTTCATGGATTGACACTCTGATAGCAAGTCCGGAAAGGATTATGACAATAGGTACCAATGCGAGAAAGTTAGTTACAGAAAATTTTGATAATTTAGTATTGTCAAAGAAGTTGACCGATTTTTATAAAGAGGAACTATTATGATCTGGGGCATTGTTTTCTGGGTTTCTGTATTCATGATTCTGCATACCTACTTGCTGTTCCCCCTGATTCTTAAAATTTTAGCTTCCAGTAAAAAACAAAACGACATTCTTTTTTCGCGGGAGGATGAATTGCCTTTTATCTCTGTTATCATGGCTGTTCATAACGAGGAGAAGGTGATAATTGAAAAAGTAAGAAGCATTTTTAGTACCGATTATCCGGAGGAACAATTTGAGTTACTTATCGGATCCGATGCCTCCACCGATAAAACGAATGAAATAATGAACATTTATTCCAGCGATAATCCCGGATTGCATTTCTTTGCTTTCGGGCAAAGAAGAGGCAAGGGAGAGGTGATCAACGAATTGCGGAATAAAGCGCGGGGTGAAATTCTGGTCCTTTCTGATGCCAATGTAATGTTTTCTGAAAATACTCTTTTCGAGCTGGCTAAGCACTTCAAAAACAAAGACATAGGATTGGTTGGAAGTAATCTGCTTAATTCCAATAAGGACAAAACGGGGATCTCCATTCAGGAATCCTCATTTATTTCCAGGGAGCTACGGTTAAAATATTATGAGGGGAAAATATGGGGTACCATGATGGGTGCATTCGGCGGATGTTATGCAGTGCGCTATGAGCTGTACTCTCAAGTGCCTGAAGGATATACAGTGGACGATTTTTACATAACCATGAAGGTGCTGGAAAAAAAGAAAAAAAGCATCCAGGAGAACAACGCCATTTGTTACGAAGACGTGCAAAATCAGATAAAAGAGGAGTTTCGCAGAAAAATCAGGATCTCTTCAGGAAATTTCCAGAACCTGAGATCATTCGGATATATGCTGTGGCCACCCTTCACCGGCCTGGCCTTTTGCTTTCTTTCCCATAAGATCCTGCGCTGGCTGGTTCCTTTTTTCCTTTTACTGGCATTGATTTCAAATGCATTCATTTACGAAAAAAACCTTGTTTACACGGTCACCATATTCGGCCAGTTAGCCCTTCTGCTGCTTCCATTTATTGATCTCCTGATAAGGAAAATTGGATTACATATAGTACTTTTGCGGTTCATTACACATTTTTATAGTATGAACCTGGCCCTTTTGATAGGGTTCATCAAATTTTTAACAGGAAGAAAAACCAATGTTTGGCAACCAACCAGCAGAGTCGAAGGAAAACAATAAAATCCAGTTCAATAGTATTGACGAAGCCATTGAAGATATCCGGAAAGGAGGGATTATTATTGTTGTGGACGATGAAGACAGGGAGAATGAGGGGGATTTTATTACCGCTGCAGAACTGATTACCTCCGAGAAAATCAATTTTATGGCCAAACATGGCCGTGGTTTGATTTGTGCTGCACTTTCTGAGGAAAGATGTGAAGAACTGGAACTTGGTCTGATGGTGGGAAAAAACACCAGCCTCCATGGTACCGCCTTTACTGTATCTGTCGACCTGATTGGACACAGAACCACAACAGGGATCTCTGCCAGCGACAGAGCCAAAACCGTAAAAGCGCTGGTAAATCCGGCCACCCGGCCGGGTGATCTGGCCCGACCCGGACATATTTTCCCACTGAAAGCCAAAAACAAAGGAGTACTCAGGCGTACAGGCCATACTGAAGCCACAGTAGATCTTACAATACTTGCCGGATTACCTCCCGGAGGGGCATTGGTGGAAATAATGAGTGAGGATGGTACAATGGCCAGGTTGCCTGAATTAATGGGAATTGCCAGGCGATTCAATGTAAAAATAATTACCATCAAAGACCTGATCGCATACAGACTGAAATCAGAAAGTATCGTGATCAAGGGAGTGGAAGTGAATTTGCCTACTCAATTTGGGGAATTCCGGCTGATACCCTTTATCCAGAAATCAAACGGGATGGAACATCTTGCCCTGATAAAAGGATCGTGGTCGAAGGATGAACCGGTACTCGTCAGGGTCCATTCATCCTGTATGACAGGTGATATTTTCGGATCCTACCGTTGTGATTGTGGCGCTCAATTACACAAAGCCATGGAGATGATTGATAATGCCGGGAAGGGAGCAATTATCTATATGAACCAGGAGGGACGTGGTATAGGATTATTCAATAAAATTAAAGCATACAAGTTGCAGGAACAGGGGCGTGACACAGTGGAGGCCAACCTCGATCTGGGATTCAGTCCGGATGAACGGGATTATGGTGTCGGCGCAAATATCTTACATGAACTTGGCCTGGGTAAGATCAAACTGATGACTAACAACCCGGTTAAAAGAGCTGGCCTGGAAGGATACGGTCTCAAGATAGTTGAGAATATTTCCCTGGAAATCACCCCGAATGAGCATAACGCCTTTTATCTTCAGACTAAAAAAGATAAAATGGGACATTTCCTCGATCTGGCCCGATATGAGCCGGAGGATAATGATAATCAATAGATTATTCCGTATCAATGAATAAGGATTTTCGGATAGTTTTTATGGGCACACCCTCCTTTGCTGTCCAATCCCTGCTCTCCCTGATAAAAGCCGGATACCAGGTAGCGGGTGTGGTCACCGCTCCCGACAAACCTTCTGGCCGCGGCCGAAAGATACTCCCTTCACCTGTTAAACAGTGTGCCCTGGAAAATGGGATCCCTGTTTTACAACCAGAAAAACTTAAAGATCCGGGATTCATCCGGGAACTGAAGAAACTAAATCCCGATTTGCAGGTAGTTGTTGCATTCCGTATGTTACCCGAAGTTGTCTGGGAACTTCCGCCGTCGGGTACCATAAATTTGCATGCATCCCTTCTCCCTCAGTACCGGGGTGCGGCACCCATAAACTGGGCAATTATTAACGGGGAAAAAATCACCGGAATAACCACCTTTTTTATCCGCCATGATATTGATACCGGTAATATTATTCTTCAGGAAAAGCTCGATATTTCTCCCGATGAAACGGCCGGTGAATTACACGACAGGTTAATGATGTCAGGAGCCAGTCTGGTTGAGGAAACTGTCGGTAAAATTATTTTGGGTAATGTCACTACCATTGACCAGCGCGACTTGATCGAAGAAAGAATTGAACTTAAAAAAGCACCCAAAATATTTACAGAAGACTGCAGAATAAAATGGAATGAAAAGGTAGATCAGATTTATAATTTTATTCGTGGGCTCAGTCCTTTTCCGGGTGCCTGGTCAGAATGGCAAAAAGAAGATGGAGACATCCTGTTTCTGAAAATTTTTACTGCCCAGAAAGAAACCATTGACTCTCCTCGCAGCAAGCTGCGAGGAATCATCGATCCTTTATATAAATTTTTAATTGCGCTCGCTAACCCCGCAGCAAGCTACGGGGAATGCGCTCGCAGGATTCACCCGATCCATTCACCGGGTACCATTATAACCGATTATAAAACGCAACTGGAAATTGCCGCAACGGACGGATACATCACCATCCTTAACCTCCAGCAGGCTGGTAAGAAAAGAATGGATGTGGCAGAGTTTCTGCGAGGGATCAAAGACCTGGAAGATTATGCCCTGGTACCACCGGGGGATTAGGATTCTTAGTTCTTAGTTCCTGGTTCCTGGTTCTTAGAGTGTACTATTACTTGCGGACTTGCAGACTGAGGACTCGTGGACTCTTAATTTCCGACCGCCGACTGTGGACTGCCGACCGCGGACTCTTCTTTCCGTGCTTTCCGAAGATTTAAAATCACCCCCTCCTCAGGCTCATCGCCCCTGTTCATCATATTCATACGGTAGAGATGCTTAAGCTTTATGCCATACATTTGAGAGATATGGTACATGTTCTCACCCTCTTCCACCGTGTGATACTTAAATTCTACAGAAGCTTTTTTGCGCTTGGGTTGCAGATAGATGAGTTGTCCCTTTGCAATCTTTGAATCCCTTGTGAACTCATTGTATTTGGACAGCTCAAACGGCATCATCTCCATCTCCTCCGTAAGGGTTTGATACGTATCACCCTCCCTGGCCAGAATGCAATTTATCCTGTTCCTAACCAATACGTTGCGGTGTGGTTCGGTAATCTCAAATTCCTGTTCATCAATATCGGCCAGTTCCTGATCATCCTTCGGCTTTTTATTTCTTTGTGGCTTGTCATAAACATAGAGTTCATTTTCCTCGATAATATCTACCAGCAAATTTGCATATTGGGGACTTGTGGCATACCCTGCTTTTTTTAAACCCTTAGCCCATCCTTTGTAATCGGTCTGTTCATAAGAAAATAAAAACTCATACCGCGGGCTGTTCATCAGGAAATCTGTATGATCCATATAGGATTCGTTTGCCGATTTATACTTTCTGAAACATTCGTTCTTCTCATCATCATCATGATATATTTCCTTGCCTTTCCAATCGTGACATTTAATCCCAAAATGGTTATTCCCTTTGGTAGCCAGCCGACTGTTCCCGTTATTAGATTCGAGTAGTCCCTGAGCCAGGGTAATACTGGCCGGTATCCCACTCCGCTTCATCTCTTTAATGGCTATGACTTTATAAGCATCAATATATTCCTGTCTGGTCATTTGCTGTGCAAACAGATCGATCATTGAAAGGAAAATTAAAAGTGTTACCAGGTGCAATACCTTTCCCATAGAAATAATTTTTTCTAAAAATAACGATTAAGGGAGGAGGATATATATCTATTGATGTATGAATTATTAACAATAGAAGAGGTTGCAGGTTGCAGGTTACAGGTTACAGGTTGCAGGGCTCTATAGGCGATGTGAATACCTGGAGCCTAACGACTCGAAGAATCTTACAAACTTTCTGTCAATGCTTTCCAAAGATTATCTGCCGGCGGATCTGCCACAATCTCCATCCTCTCCTTTTTCACGGGATGAGTGAAAACAAGCTTCCTGGCATGCAGGCTTATACTTGCATCGGGATTTGACCGGGGAAAACCATATTTCAGGTCACCTTTTACCTGCCATCCCATCTTGGATAACTGGCACCTGATCTGATGATGCCTGCCGGTTTCCAGGTTCACCTCAAGCAATGTGTAATTGTCCGATCTTGAGATCATCCGGTAGGCCAATCTTGCGTGTTTGGCACCAGATGTCGGTTTATCATAGGCGTAGGACTTGTTCTGTTTCTCATTTTTCTTAAGGTAATGGCTTAATTCACCTTCGGTTATATCGGGATGGTTTTTTACAATGGCCCAATATACCTTTTCAACCTGACCCTCACGGAACATCTCATTCATCCTTGACAGGGCTTTGCTGGTTCGTGCATATACGATCACCCCACTCACCGGCCGGTCGAGCCGGTGAATAACTCCAAGAAACACATCGCCTGGTTTGTTATAGGCCTGCTTCATATAATCCTTAATCTCCTGATCAAGAGATAAATCACCAGTTTTATCGCCCTGAACTATCTGGGAGGGATTTTTATTAACGGCAATCAGGTGGTTGTCTTCGTAGATTATCTGGTCCTGCATGGACTGGGGAGTTCTTGGTTCGTCGTTCGTCGTTCTTGGTTCTTCCGATTCACGATTCACGATTCACGATTCACGACTTAATATTGTTCCTTTTCATTTGGGAATTCAAGTGTCCTCACATCTTTTATATAGTTCTCAACGGCACCCTTTATCTCAACATACAGATTGTGGTATCTTCTAAGGAACCTTGGGGAGAATTCCTGTGTAATTCCCAGCATGTCATGAAGTACAAGTACCTGACCGTCCATATCCGCTCCTGCCCCTATCCCTATCGAAGGAATGGTAAGATTTTTGGTCACCTGTTTTCCAAGTGACGCAGGAATCTTCTCAAACACAATGGCAAAACAACCTAATTCCTGCAAAATGTCGGCATCCTCAAGCAATTTCTTCGCTTCATTTTCCTCCCTGGCACGTACCACATAGGTTCCGAATTTATGTATTGACTGGGGGGTCAGGCCAAGGTGGCCCATAACAGGGATTCCGGCACTCAGGATCCGGGTTATTGATTCCTGTATCTCCCGGCCTCCTTCCATTTTCACTCCATGAGCCCCTGTTTCCTTCATGATCCGGATGGCTGTCGACAGCGCTTCCAGCGAATTGCCCTGGTAGGTCCCGAAAGGGAGGTCCACGATGACCAGTGCACGTTTAACAGCCCTCACAACCGACTTGGCGTGGTAGATCATCTCATCGAGGGTTATCGGGATGGTGGTATGATGGCCGGCCATTACATTCGATGCTGAATCACCCACCAGGATGACATCAATACCCGATTCATCCAGGATCCTTGCCATCGAATAATCATATGCAGTAAGCATGGCAATTTTCTCTTTCTTAAGCTTCATCTCAAAAAGTACATGCGTTGTTACACGCCTAACGATCTCATGTAATGCCATAGCTTTGGGTTCTTAGTTCCTGGTTCCTGGTTCCTGGTTTTCCGATTCACTCTTCACTCGTCACTCTTCACTTCTTCCGACTAACGGTTTACAAAGTTTACAATTATATTCCAAATGTAAACCAGAATTTCTTACATTTTTCTTGTCTGCAGTCCTGACTTTTTGTCACAAATTTGAAAAAGAGAGTCAGTTATCAGGCTATTCCTGTGTCAATATAGCATAATCAGGCCCGAATAACTCAATGGCACAATCATTGAAAATACAAGTGAAATCAAACAGATAATTACAAACTAAATAAAGATATGAGTAAAATAATAGGTATCGATCTTGGAACAACCAATTCATGTGTTGCAGTTATGGAAGGAAATGAGCCTGTTGTTATTCCTAACAGTGAAGGCAAAAGGACTACTCCCTCTATGGTTGCATTTGTTGAAAATGGTGAACGGAAAATCGGTGATCCTGCCAAAAGGCAAGCCATCACCAATCCGGTAAAGACTATATTCTCTATTAAGCGATTTATGGGTGAGACTTTCGACAAGGTTCAAAGAGAGATCAAAAGAGTACCTTACCAGGTAGTAAAAGGTGAAAATAATACCCCCCGGGTAAAAATTGATGACAGACAATATACTCCTCAGGAAATTTCAGCCATGATTCTTCAAAAGATGAAAAAGACCGCTGAAGATTACCTGGGGCACGAAGTAACCGATGCTGTTGTTACTGTTCCGGCTTACTTCAGTGATTCACAGCGCCAGGCCACAAAGGAGGCCGGCGAAATTGCCGGATTAAATGTCCGAAGGATCATCAACGAACCAACAGCTGCTGCATTAGCGTATGGCCTGGATAAAAAAAGCCAGGATTTGAAAATTGCTGTGTTCGACCTTGGAGGTGGAACATTCGATATTTCCATTCTGGAGCTGGGTGATGGTGTGTTTGAAGTAAAATCGACTAACGGTGATACCCATTTGGGAGGAGATGACTTTGATGAGGTGATTATCGACTGGCTGGCCGAAGAGTTCCTGAAAGAAGAAAACATCGACCTTAGAAAAGATCCAATGGCACTTCAACGTCTTAAGGAAGGCGCTGAAAAGGCAAAAATAGAGTTATCCAGTTCATCACAGACTGAGATCAACCTGCCCTATATCATGCCTGTTGATGGCATACCCAAGCACCTGGTAAAGACCCTGACCAGGGCAAAATTTGAAAGCCTGGCAGATCATTTAATTCAGAAGACAGTCGAACCTGTTAAAAAAGCTATGAAAGATGCCGGAATGAAACCCTCCGACATCACAGAAGTCATACTCGTTGGAGGTTCAACACGTATGCCTGCCATCCAGGAAACAGTTGAAAAATTCTTCGGAAAAAGCCCTTCAAAAGGGGTTAATCCTGATGAAGTAGTTGCCATAGGCGCAGCTATCCAGGGTGGAGTTCTTACTGGTGAAGTAAAGGATGTATTATTGTTAGATATCACTCCACTGTCACTCGGCATTGAGACTTTAGGTGGTGTGATGACCCGCCTGATTGAGGCCAACACAACCATCCCGACAAAAAAGACAGAAACATTTACAACTGCAGCCGACAATCAGCCGTCCGTTGAGATCCATGTGCTTCAGGGAGAACGTTCAATGGCCAGGGACAGCAAAACGATTGGAAGGTTTCACCTTGATGGGATACCACCTGCACCAAGGGGAATACCTCAGATTGAGGTGACTTTCGACATTGATGCCAACGGAATACTTAATGTATCCGCCAAAGACAAAGGAACCGGGAAAGTGCAGAGCATCCGTATTGAAGCATCAACCGGACTGACCGACGATGAAATCAATAAGATGAAGGAAGAGGCCGCTGCCAATGAAGAGGCCGATAAAAAAGAAAAGGAAAGGATAGATAAGCTGAATGCTGCCGATAGCTTGATATTTCAGACCGAAAAACAATTGAAGGAGTTTGGCGAAAAATTACCGGCAGATAAAAAAGATCCGATTGAAAAGGCACTGGAAGGATTGAAAGAAGCACACAAGAATCAGGATATTGATGCCATTGATAAAGCAACGGCTGAATTGAATACCTCCTGGCAAGCTGCTTCTGAAGAGATGTATAAAGCAAGTCAGGCATCCGGCGAACAGGCCGATCCTGGTCCCGGGCAGGGAAAGGATGGAAAGGATAAGAAAGACGACCAGGAGGTAACCGACGTCGATTTTGAAGAAGTGAAATAAACACAATAGAGCAATCACTGAAAACCGGGGCTGTTTTATAAAGCAGTCCCGTTTTTTTGTGCAATACTGTTTAAAATGAAGTCATGAACTGGATTACAGGATTAATTCTGTATTTAATTGTTTATATTTCTGCTTTGACGACCGCCCAAAATATCTTAATTTATGGATATCCGATCCTAAAGACTGAGGAGAGGATACCTGCTGACTGAAGAACGGAGCAATTTGGAGATTTATTTTTTTAATCAATATCCTGGAGATTTGTTGCCAGGTCAAAATAAAATTTTATACTTGAGAAACCGTTAATAATTAAATCCAGTTGTCAGGTAAGATTAAAAAATTAGACTTAAAAAAAATCAATGAAAAAAAATAAGGCACTGGCCTGGTTATTGTCCGGCTGCATAATTTTAATTCCGGTTACACTTGCAGCGCAGGAAATGTCGCCCGATACCATCTGGAATCAGACCGATATGAACGGTTATAAACAAGGATACTGGAAAAAGTATTATGATACAGGTGTTTTAAGATATAAGGGATTTTTCTCTGATAACAGGCCGTTGGGACATTTAACCAGGTATTATGAAAGTGGAGGGAAAATGGCCGATATTGAATATCCGGCTGACGGTATAACATCCTATGCCACACTATATTACCAAAATGGTTCTTTAGCTGCCGAAGGTAAATTTATCAACCAGGAAAAAGACAGCCTTTGGAAATATTATAGTTATTATTCAAATTCCCTTTCATACGAAGAGACTTATGCATCAGGTAAAAAACATGGTGTATCGAAGGTATACTATGATAATGGACAAGTTGCCCAGGCCATTATGTGGAAAAACGATCTGAAACACGGACCATGGAAACAATTCTATGAGGATTCTTCAGTCAGGTTGGTCTCCCAACATGAAAATGATGAAATGGAAGGCAAGTATCAGGTCTTTAATAATGATGGAACCCTGATCATTGATGGCGCATATCATCAAGATCAAAAAGTGAATACATGGAAATATTATCTGGATGATGGAAGTGAGGATTTCGAACTTGTGTATATTGATGGTGTGCTACAGAATGAAGATGTGATGAGTAAAAGACTTGAAGAATTCATGGATGAACTGGAAAAGAACAGCGGGACAATACCTGAACCCGATCTCGAAAATTTCATACCTCAATAAACCTGGCCCGGCTTAAACATTTTACTTATCTTAAAGGTTTATATCTTTACTGAACTTCATATCACAGAAGAATGAGAAGACCGGTTTTTATTTGTTTGCTTCTTATTACAGCATCCGGATTACTTGCACAGGGTAATTCAATCTTCAAATATTGGATCGAATTTTCCGATAAAGACGATACACCGTTTTCTACCGAACAACCCGGGGAATTTTTATCCGAACGCGCCATTCAAAGAAGACTTAACCAAAGCATTCCGATTTCAGAAAATGATCTGCCGGTGGATCCGGCATACGTCGCAGAAATTGAGATGATCGGAGGTAAAACCATACATACAAGCAGGTGGTTTAATGCCATGTTGTATGAGACTGCCGATTCCCTTGATTTGGATCAGATCCGTATAAAAGAATTTGTTACCAATGTCCACGCTATGTACTGGGGTGAATTCAGCTATTTTTCACCTCCCAATGAAACTAAAAAATCCACTTCAGACGAATACTTTGATTATGGATTAGGTGAAAATCAGATCCATCTTCACAATGGACAAAGACTTCATAATGAAGGCTTTCGTGGTGCGGGAATGATAATAGCCGTGTTGGACGGGGGATTTTATTACACCGATACCCTTCCGGCTTTTGACAGCCTGTGGGCTAATGATCAGATCATCCTGAGTAAAGATTTTGTTCACAAGGGAAATAATGTTTTTCGTGAACATCCCCATGGTATGAGTGTGCTCTCCCTGATGGGTGGGAATATTCCGGGGATGCTGGTCGGAACGGCACCGGAAGCCGATTATATGTTGCTCCGTTCTGAGGATGTCAATACAGAGTGGCGTGTGGAGGAGATCAACTGGATCGCAGCTGCTGAATTTGCCGACAGCACAGGTGCAGATGTTATCAACACATCTCTGGGCTATTCATTATTCAATAATGAGGTCCAAAATTACACCACAGGTGACATGGATGGTAATTCAACCTGGGTCACCCGTGCGGCGGACCTGGCCGCCAGCAAAGGCATACTGGTGGTTTCCAGTGCAGGAAATTCAGGAGATGATCCATGGACAATCATTACTTCACCGGCAGATGGGGACAGTGTGCTGGCTGTAGGTGCGGTTGACAGTGCAGGGGTTTACGCATCCTTCAGTTCACAGGGCCCAACCGCTGACGGTCGGATCAAACCCAATGTGATGGCCCAGGGATCACTGGCATACGTTCAGCGTACAGATGGAACGGTCAACAAGGGAAGTGGAACATCCTATGCGGCACCCATCATGGCCGGTCTTGCCACCTGCTTATGGCAGCGCTTTCCGGAAAAAACCAATTACGAGATCATTAAGATCCTGGAACAATCATCTTCGCGATATCCCTATCCAAATAATAAATTGGGTTATGGCATTCCAAACATGGGTGTGGCCAATGATATCATTACCAGCAGCAGGCTGAGGCCATCAATTGCAGAGAATAATATTTACCCAAATCCTGTTGAAGATAAAATCCATTTAAAACTCCCGGAGAAGGACGGTCGTACTGTCAATGTTGAAATCTTTGATGTTTCAGGGAAATTGCAGCAGAGCATACCGGTCAGAACAATCGAAGAGAATTATGAACTGGTAATCCATCTGAATCATCAAATCACAACCGGAATGTATTTTGTTAGGATTACTACTGACAATAAAGCATATACGCTGAGATTTATTAAGAAATAATGAGTTCTGAAGCTACTGCTTCCATAAGACTATCTGAACTTAACCAGGCTATCCGTTCACTGGTAAACCAGCAATTCCCTGACCAGGTCTGGGTCATGGCAGATATCAGCGAAATTAAAACCAATGCCTCCGGCCATGCTTATCTTGAACTCATTGAAAAAGACCCGAAAACCGAAAAGATCATTGCAAAAGCCCGGGCAACAATCTGGTCCTTTTCCTATCACATGCTGAAACCCTTTTTTGAAACCTCCACTGGTTATAAGCTGGAAGCAGGAATAAAAATCCTGGTAAAAGTATCGGTTGAGTTTCATGAAGTGTATGGATTCAGCCTGAACATCACTGATATTGATCCTACTTACACTCTCGGCGACATTGAAAAGAAACGGCAGGAAATTATTTCCAGGCTGGAAAAAGAGGGTGTATTCCAAATGAACAAGGAAACCTCCCTTCCCCTTGTTCCCCAGAAAATAGCTGTGATTTCTTCCAAAACAGCGGCAGGATTTGAAGATTTCATGAACCAATTGAATAACAATGAGTACGGATATGTTTTCTATCCTGTCCTCTTTGCGGCTATTATGCAGGGAGATCAAACCGAGGACAGTATTATCCGGGCAATGGACCAGGTGTTCGATCATGAAGATTTTTTTGATGTGGTTGTGATCATACGTGGAGGGGGTTCGAAATCTGACCTGGCTGCCTTCGATAACTACAACATTGCCTATCACATTACTCAATTTCCTGTTCCGGTTATTACTGGTATCGGTCACGAACAGGATGAAACTATTGCTGACCTGGTGGCACATACCAGGTTGAAAACACCTACTGCGGTTGCTGAGTTTTTGATCGGAAGGGCCGAAGCCTTTGAGGGGGAGCTAATAGAAAAAAAGAATGAACTTCTCAAGACCGTTACAGCTTTGTTATCCGGATATGATAACCAGTTAAGATTGCTGTCCCGGGCTCTCTCCGGAAATATTCAACAAACAATACAAAGACAATCGGATTATCTGGTTTATGTTTCAGACAGATTAAGTGCATCATCCGACAGGTCGATCCGGGATCAGAAGAGGACCATCAGGATCCTGTTGAACAATTTGACGGGTGAAATAAACAATTCCATTCGGCTCCAATCAATGCAGCGTTCTAACCTTGAACAAAAATTCGTTTCTTCATACAGCCGTTATTTAAGTACAATAAAACAACATCTTTCTTTATTGAAGCAGAGGATTCATGATATGGATCCCGGCCGGATCCTTGAACGGGGTTATTCCATTACCCTTCATTCGGGAAAGGCTGTCAAAGATATTTCAGTACTTCATGAAGGTGATATACTGGAGACCAGGATTACAAATGGCAGCATCTCGAGCCGTGTAATGAATACTAAATTAAAGGATTAACAGATCCCGGTAAATAAAAAATCAAATCCGGTGAATTTTAAATAAGATTTTCTACATTAGTAAATATTAAACATCCGGCATGTCCATGTTGAGGACTTTATTTTTACTCCTGTTTTCGTTTTATCTGAGCTTGTGGCCGGTGCGATCACATTCCGATCCTGTTATAGACAGCCTCTTCAATCAGTTGGAAAATGCGCATGACACTGTCAAGATCGATCTTTTCAACCAGCTTTCACAAATATACTGGCAACGCTCATTCGATACCAGCCTGTTACTGGCAGACTATGCCGTTACACTTGCACGTGAAGTGAATGATCCGGTGCGATTGGGCACATCACTGAATATGAAGGGTAATGCATTTTATCTGCTCAGTAATTTCACGAAGGGACTGGAGTTTTACCAGGAAGCCTTACATATCAGGGAGGAACTGGGAGACAGCAACGAGATTGCCAAAACTTACAATAATATTGGGGCCATTCATCTCCACCTTCAGAATTATAACCAGGCACGGGATTATTTCGAAAGGGCTTTGTTAATCTATAAGGGAATCGGTGATGATGAGGTGATATTCAGTCTGACCAATAATATTGGTGCAGTTCATAATGAGCTGGCGGAATATGAAAAAGCATATGAATATTTCCTCGAAGCATATGAGATCGTTGAGTACATGAATGATGAACCGAGGATTTTGATCGCCTTAAATAACCTGGGGGAAGTGGCCGGATCGCTCGAAAATTATGATCAGGCCCTTGAATATTTTTTAGAGGCTGAAAGGAGATGTGAGGCAGCCGGTGATATAAGGATGAAGGCGATAGTATCATTGAATATTGGTTCCATCTATATGCTTACAGGACATCCCGATAAAGGTCTGCCATACCTGAACGAAGCCCTGAAAAATGCCAATATTGTAAACTCAATTCAAATTAAGCGGGATGTCTACAACAACCTGTTTGAATTCTACCAGGGAAAAAAAGATTACAACCGTGCGCTTGAATACCATATGCTCTTTTCAGATGCCAGAGACAGTGTTTTTTCGCAGGAAAGCAGATTGAGAGTTGCGGAACTTGAATTACAATATAACGCAAAGAGTTTTCAGTCGGAAATTGAGATCCTGAGAAGGGATAATGAGATTAAGCGACTCAGGATTACCTGGATATCCATCTCGCTTGGTTCTTTGGTACTTGTCCTTATCTTATTATCAGTTGTTCTGTATATCAATGCCAACCGGAACAGGATTAAAAAGGAGATTACCAACCTTCTGCAGGAAAAAAACCGGGAGCTGGAGGCGGCGAATAAAAAACTGGTCGAATCGGAGCATAATCTGAAAGATCTCAATGCTACCAAAGATAAATTCTTTTCAATTATAGGACATGATCTCAGGAATCCCCTGAATGCCCTTATCGGATTCAGTGAACTAATAGCTGCTAATTCCCGGGAATTTTCAAAAGAGGATATTCATAGATACAGCGTTATCATTAATGAATCGGCAAAAAACATCCATCAGTTAATCGAGAATTTGCTAAACTGGTCGAGGGCACAGACCGGTAATATAGATTTCTCCCCGGCACATATCCCCCTGTCCGATTTTGTTTCGGAAATTCATAAAGTACTCAAAATTAATGCAGACAATAAAAATATCCGGATTGATATTGACATCCCTGAGACGATTAAGGTCTTTGCCGATAAAAACCTGCTTTCAACAATACTTCGAAACCTGATAAGTAATGCGGTGAAATTTACCACCGAGGGAGGTAAAGTATTTATAACTGCTGAAGAGGATAATGGTAAAATCCTGGTTTCGGTCACTGATACTGGCATTGGAATGAATCAGGAACAGGTTGATTCGCTCTTTACGCTGGGAACAAGTAAAAGTACTCCCGGAACAACAAAAGAACAGGGAACAGGGCTTGGATTGATTTTGTGCAAAGAATTCATTGAGATGCATGATGGTGAAATCTGGGCTGAAAGTGAGCAGGGAAAAGGAAGTACATTTAAATTTACAATTCCAGATATTAAAACTGATAAATAATGGCAGAGAACATTTCTTACAAAGATGCAATTGAAGAGATCGAATCTATTCTCCAGCAGGTTGAAAGCGGGGAATTGGATGTTGACCAGCTAACCGATAAGGTGAAAAGGGTTTCTGCCCTGCTCGAGATCTGCAACAAGAAGCTTAAGACAACCGAAAAGGAGGTGGAAAAGATCATCAAGGAGATGCAGGAAGGAGAGTAGTCAGTAGTCAGTAGTCAGTAGACAGTAGACAGTAGACAGTAGAAGTCAGAAGTCAGAATAAATCATACCAGAAAATACCTGTCCAAATCCCAATTCCCGCACCTTCGATTCACGATTCACGATTCACGATTCACGGTTTATTCTTCATATTTTAATTCCAGGTCCATAGCAGACTCATTGTCAGGACAATAATCAGGAAGACTACATAAATCTACCGCATACCCAACGCCCATATTAGCAGTTTTATAGAATTCTGTTGCGATATGTTTAATCTGATTCTGATTGGCAATCAGCACCTGAACCGGATCAATATCATCATAATTGAATTTGCCCTGGACCTCATTCAGAACAGACAGGTTCTGATTAAATATAATCATCAATTCCTTATATGACCTGGCAATACCGGCCAGACGGTGGCCTATAACCCCGACGACTTCCTCTGTTTCCAAATCAATCAGCGGGCTCCCTGCGTTGCCTTGTTTAATGGAACAATCAATCTGAATGTATTTGAGGCCATCGCTGTTGGTGAAAAAAGATGAGATGATTCCACTTTTTATGGCCAGGTTTTGTTGTTCAAGCTGATACCCCAGGATGGCAATAGGGTGTCCAATATCATAATTTATTTTCCTGCTGCACCTTAATGAAGGGATATCCTTAAATTCAGGATCTTCAAGGCAAATAATAACATAGCCAGGAGCAGCATTCCCGCCGGGACGAATGATTTTCTTTTTGAAATCTTTAAATGAGAAGTTTTTGCTTGCCCTTTCCGAGCAGCCATCTTCCATCGAGAACCTTAATACGACAGAATCTGGTATGCCGAATTTATCTATTACATCATCCGTAATAAGATAATTCATAATCTTAAAGCCGGTAAAAGTAGTAATTCGGGTGCCAGCCTTGCTCATGAAGTGGATTGAACAGACCGAGGGATGTACTTGTTTCCAGATCTTCCTGAACATCTGTATTGGGTTGGTTACTTAAAATTGCCTTTGTAAATAAAAGGATAACCCGATAGATTTACAATACACCTTTTAGGGGATACCCTCTGACTCGTAATCCGCTATAACCATTTCAACGTCGAAATTACATTAAATCGCAGAAAAATTTTATCAAAATTGAATATTTGTTGACCAAAATGCATATTTCAGTGAGAGAAGATTCATTGGATTTGAACCAAGTCCTTTCAAATCTTTAGGAATAAATCGCAAAACACGATCATAGTAAAGAGGAACAATAACCGCTTCATCCATGATTATCTGGTCCATTTCCAGGTATAAAGGATAGCGGAGACTATCTTCTGAAGTGGTCAGTGCCTTTTCGAATAAACGGTCAAATTCAGGATTCGAATAGTGGGTGTAGTTAGGACCGGCAGGACTAAAGTTTTTAGAATAGAAGAGCGAGAGATAATTTTCTGCATCCGGATAATCGGCAATCCATGACCCACGGAAGAAGGCCAGCTGAGCATTTGCCATTCGGCTCCTGAAGGCTACGCCAGTGTTCACGTCAATCTGAATCTTTATCCCGAGTGCTCCAAGTTCATGCTGGATAAACTCACAAAGATCAAGGTAATCAGAAGTGGTGGTGAGAGTTATCTCTTCCAGCCCATCCCCATTCGGGTATCCCGCTTCGATTAACAGTGACCTCGAACGATCCGGCTGGTAAGAATAACCATGCACCTTGTCAGGAGAGAATGAAGGTATACCCTCCGGGACAAATCCGTAAACAGCAGGTGTCCCCACATTGTTGCGCAGGTATTTCATCATTCTTACCCTGTCGAATCCATAATTAATGGCCTGTCTGATACGGGGATCGAATAAGGGTTCCGGAATAATATCCGATTTTCCTGAATCTACCAGGAATCCAAGGTATTCAGTATTTAAATAGGGTTGGCTGAGCAGCCTGATTTTTTGATCGTACTTTGGATTAAGATTTCCGTTACGGGTAATGAGTTCATCTTTATAGGCTTTATGAACTCCACTGAGAAAGTCAATATTCCCAAGCATGAATTCCATAAACTCCGATTGTTTATCCTTTATAAATGTAATGGATACTCCGTCGAGATATGGCAGGTAGTTTCCCCCGGTGTCTTTCTCAAAGTAGCCTGGATTCTTAAGCATTACCAATTTTTCATCTTCCCGCCATACTTTGAAACTGAATGGACCGGTTCCCACCGGATGATTTCGAAAATCATCTCCGTAATGCTCAACTATTTCTTCAGGGACAACAAAACAATATGGCATTGAAAGTATTCCGATAAAAGCAGGAAAGGGATCTTTAAGGAAAACAACAAAGGTGGTGTCGTCCGGTGCATAAAATCCATTTGTTCCGTCGGGATTTTCCTTGTCAACATGCTGAAAGATCCATGCTCCGGGTGAAGCTACTTCAGGATCCACGATCCTTGATAAGCTATAAACAAAATCTTCGGCGATCACCCGCCTTCCTTTCCCTTGCGGAAAAACCGGGTGGTCGTGAAAATAAACATCATCCCTCAGTTGGAAGGTATACATCAGTCCATCCCCGGTAATATTCCAGGAACTGGCAATACAGGGCTTGATATGCATACTGTCGCTAAACTGAACAAGGCCATTAAATAGCTGGTTTACAGGCCAAATGATGGTTTGATTCCTGGCAAAGGCTGGATCCAGTGTTGGAATACCCTTGGATTCATTATAACGAAATACGTTCCTGCGGCTTTGCTGATCAGAACTGCATGCTGAAATGAAAGTAATTATAAGGATAACCGTATATACTCTGATTCCCATATATCAATTGCCATCGACTTTAGTCGACGGATTTCAAAGATACGTAAACTCTTGAGTTTTAGCTCACCTCGAGCTAAAACCTAACAGTCATACCAACCATATAGTGAATACCGGCCTGCGGGAAATAACCATCCATAAAATATTCTTCACCTCCGTAGGAATACCTGTATACCCAGGCATTGCTTTCATACTGCACGTTAAAGATATTATTCGCCTGGAGCCGGATGGTTATCTCTTCAACCACTGAAGTATTAAAGGAATAACCAGCGTATATATTATTTAGAAAATAGGGATCTAGTCTTCTCTCTTCTGAAGCAGTATTATCGATGTATTGCTTTCCAACATATTTTGAGGTCAGGCTGATCTTCAGGTTATCAATAATTTCATAAGACAGTATACTGGCTGCAATCAGCTCAGGTGAAAATGAGAGATGAGTTCCTGCCAGTTCCCTCGTATGTTGTTGTGGTTCATTCACGGGATCATCCCAATAATCCCAGTTATCGACATACTCGGTAAATTCCCTGATCCTGTTCCTGCTGAAAGTGGCATTCATATCCCAGAAAAACCTTCCCTTTATGTTTATACCTGTCTCCAATTCAATTCCTGCCCTGTAGCTGTCATCCACATTGGTCATGATGGGTGCCCCTGTATTATTAATCTCTCCGGTCAGGACTAGCTGATCTTTATAATCCATAAAATATATTGTGGCTGCAAGCTTCATATGATTCAGCCCTAACCGGTATCCCAGTTCATAGTCGTACAGGGTTTCGGCCGAAGCTACCGGATGCCCCGGATCAGCATCCACGAAGTTCGACCGGTTGGGTTCCCTGCCGGCAGTGGCAAACGAGACATACATGCTCTGGGTATTGCTCAGCTGATAATACAGGCCCAGCTTTGGATTGACAAAAGTATAGTCGTGTTCTTGTCCTATGTCTCTCAGATCGTCATGAATTCCGGTAATTTCGTGCCGGATATGTCGAACCTGAATATCCCCGAATACATTGAGAGAACGGAGAACCTGGTAGTGCAGCTTGGCATACAGGTTACCATCCTTTTTCAATCCTGTTCCCCTGTACCATTCATGGTTGTTTTCGGTAGCCCCGGTAAACCTTGCCCAGGTCACCTTACCAAAATGAAGTCCGTCATAGTAATTGAAGCCTCCTCCAATAGTTGCATCAAACCTTCCATAATGATACCGGGAAGAAAAAGTGATCCCAAGGAAATCATTAACCAGCCATTTTTGACTGATCAGGTCAGAGTTTGTTATAATTGAATCACCTATCTGCACGTCCTCAATTGCATAATAAAACAGTAATGTATCCTGGGCATACTCCTCATAATATCCCTTTCCATGGGTATAATGCAGTGCCGTGTTCAGAATCCAATAATCATTTATTTCGAATGAGTATGACAACTGGTAATGGTCCTGACTGTAATTATCTGTCTGGTTATCATAATAATCAACACCGCCGGCCT
>JADHVS010000251.1 GCA_016783865.1 Bacteroidales bacterium | reverse complement strand
GATGGGTGGAATTGGCCAGATCATGAAGGTGGACATGAACACCCGGAATAGCAATGAAATATATGGACGGGCAAATGGTATTCCGGCTGACAGGATCACAACTATGTATCATGCTGATAAAAATACCTTGTGGTTTGGAACAGACGAGAACGGGTTGTACAAGATGGACCTGAATTCAAAAAGGGCATCGAAATACTATACTTCAGAGAATTCACTCGAGAATAATATCAATGCGATTACCGGAGATAATGGCATGCTATGGATCGCCACCAATAATGGTGTGATTTCGATTGATGTTGTGACAGGCAGCATAGTAAGATACAGTACAGATGATGGACTGGCACACAATAAGATCAATGATATTTTTACCGATTCGGAAAGTAATGTCTGGATCGCCACAAGGTCTAACGGACTGCATTCTGTAAATACCAACATTGATTTTACTATTTCAGGTAATGCTGTGCTCGAGTTTGTTTCAGTGACAGAAGATAACGAAGGGAACCTCTGGGCTGCTACCGATAACAATGGTGTATTTAAATTCTCTGATACCCTGAGTTATTATTCCATGAACGACGGCCTTAAATCAAATGCCTGCTACAGTATTGTGAATGATGGAAAAGGCAATATCTGGGTGGGTCACAGGCTTGGACTTAGTAAAATTAATGTAGCGGAAAACTGGATTGCCACCTATGGCCCGGAATCCGGCATTAACGGGGATTGCCATCCCAATGCGGTTAATGTAACCCGCGATGGGGAAGTACTGTTCGGGACCAGTGATGGTCTGGTTACGTTTGATACCGGCAAGGAAAGGAATAATGTTACGGCACCTTTTGTAAACATCACTTCTGTTAGGATAGCTGACAGGGAATATGATATATCTGAACCTATTGTTCTGCCCTACGGCATATATAAAATGAGGATCGATTTTATCGGTCTGAATTTTATGGCACCCGAGCGGGTAACCTACCAGTACAGGCTGGACGGTTATGACGATTGGTCTGAACCCACAACATTGCCTTACATTCAGTACGGCCGGGTGGAAGACGGGGAATATACTTTTCAGTTGATTGCCTGCAACAGTGAAGGGGTTTGCAATGAGGTCCCTGTCGGGTTCTCTCTCAGAATAAAGTTACCCATCTGGAAAACCTGGTGGTTTATTACAATCGTTGTATTTGTTTTGATTTTTACGGTCTTCCTGATTATCAAATTCAGGGAAAGAAAGGCAAAGTTATTCCAGGAGATGCTTCAAAAGAAACTTGACGAAAGAACCCGTGAGGTGGTCATGCAGAAAGAAGAGATCGAGGTCAAGAACAAGGATATAACAGACAGTATTAACTATGCTCAGCGAATACAGGCCAGCATCCTTCCCCCGATAAGTAAATTGCATGATACCTTTGCCGGCTCTTTTGTGTTTTATCAACCCCGTGATATTGTAAGCGGTGATTTCTACTGGTACGACCGGTTTGATGATAAATTCATCATAGTCTGTGCCGACTCAACGGGACATGGAGTGCCGGGTGCGTTTATGTCGATGATAGGCACCACCCTGATCAAGGATATTTGCGGTAGGGCTATTGTAGAAACACCTGACATTTTGTTGTATACCCTCGATAAGGAGATCATGGCGGCCCTGAACCAGAATATTGAAGCGGAACGGTCGAATGACGGAATGGATATCATTGTGGCGGAGGTGGACCTCAAGACAAATAAACTGAATATTGCATCCGCCATGCGGCCCGTGATCATTTACCAGGGGGGTGAACAGATTTATGTCAGGGGTAGCCGGAGTTCTGTTGGGGGACAATATGAGGTGGATGATAAAATGTTTGAACCGCAGGAATTTCAACTGCAGCCGGGCGATAAATTTTACATGTTCTCTGACGGATATCCCGATCAGTTCGGAGGTCCGCTCGGGAAGAAGTTTAAAATGGTCCGGCTGAAGAATATGCTTCGGGATCTACATGAAAAAACCATGGATGAGCAATATAACTACATAAAAAATAACTTCGAGCTTTGGCGAGCGGATCTGGAACAGATTGATGATGTGCTGTTTATGGGGATTGAACTCTAGACTACCGGATTTCCCTGAATTCCGTAAAACTTATGTCAAAGGTAGTATCTGAATTGCTCTTGTGCTTTTCCCTGTCGACGATATAGAAGGTATACCGGATCGTATCGTATTCTATTGTCAGGTATTCAAATGTTACTTCAATTTCTCCCTTCAGGGTTTTATTTTGTCCTTCTCTTTCAATGAACGGTATGCGGTAGTACAGGGGTGAACCCAGATCATCCTCAGTGAGTTGGATATATTCCTGGTCTTCTTTCTTAAACATGGTAAATAACAGGTTGTATTGACTGCTGTCGCCCGGGAAAACAGTATCGGGCTCATGCAATCCGACATCTCCGTCTCCGTCCTGGAAAAAGAACAACAATTCACCCAGGATGATCTCATTGCCAAGGTCATCCACCGACTCTTCAAGGGTAAAGTCCTTAAATTCAATGAAAGGTGTGTCGGGCAGAGGTTCCACACCCGGGCATCCCGGAAGCAAAAGGATCAGAAATACCAGCAATATATTTTTGAACCGCTTCATCTTTTCCTGTACAAAATTACAACGAAAATTCAATCTTTCTAGTGTGGCCAATTACTTCTTCCGGAAGAATATCTGTATTGGTACTCCGGTAAAATCAAATTGATTCCTCAATTTATTCTCCAGATAGCGGCGATAGGGATCCTTAATGTATTGAGGCAGGTTTGCAAAGAATGCAAATGTGGGAGCATGGGTTGGAAGTTGGGTAACGTATTTTATTCTAATATACTTACCCTTGTTGGCTGGAGGTGGGTTGTCTTCAACCGCCTGAAGCATTACCTCATTGAGTTTATTTGTCGGGATACGCCGGATACGCCTGCCATATACCTCCATGGCCTCTTCAAGCACCTTGAAAATCCTCTGTTTATTAATGGCCGATACAAAAATGATGGGCACATCCTGGAAAGGGGCAATTTTTTCCTTGATCTGCGATAAATGCTTTTTGATGACCTGGTTTTCCTTTTCCACCAGGTCCCACTTGTTAACCAGGATTACCACCCCTTTGCGGTTCCTGATGATCAGCCTGAGAATATTCATGTCTTGTCCTTCCATGCCCAGTGTGGCGTCGATAAGCAACAGACAGACATCGGATGTCTCAATTGCCCTGATAGACCTCAGGACAGAATAGAATTCGATATCCTCCTGTACTTTTCCTTTCTTTCTCAGGCCAGCTGTATCGATCAGGTAGAAATCATGATTATACTTGTTATACCGGGTAAAAATGGAATCCCTGGTTGTTCCGGCTATGGGTGTTACAATATTGCGCTCCTGGCCAATCAGTGAGTTGATCAGGGTTGATTTCCCGACATTGGGCCGTCCTACCACTGCGAACCTTGGAATTTCCTCCTCAATGGCAACATGATCTGCCTGAAAAGATACCACCACTGCATCCAGCAGTTCACCTGTGCCGCTTCCATTGATGGAGGAGATTGGATAAAGTTCCCCCAATCCCAGTCTGTGAAACTCATGCGTGTCTGCAAGCCGCTGGTTAATATCTACCTTGTTGACAACCAGGAAGACAGGTTTATTTACTTTCCTTAATAGAATTGTGATTGCTTCATCAAGGTCGGTAATACCGTTTTCCACATCAACGAGGAACAGGATAACATCTGCCTCTTCAATGGCAATCATGACCTGTTTCCTTATCTCCTTCTCAAATATATCACTCGATTTTTCGACCAGGCCTCCGGTGTCAATTACTGAAAACTCTTTCCCGTTCCATTCAGATTTTCCATAATGACGGTCGCGTGTTACCCCGCTTACCTGGTCAACAATGGCTTCCCTTGATTCGGTAAGCCGGTTAAAAAGGGTCGACTTGCCTACGTTTGGGCGACCTACTATTGCTACAATGTTTCCCATATTGTTTAATTGAATTCATGCCCGTTCCCTGGTCTCACACTCACACATCACTTCACTCGTCACTCGACACACTTCACGGTTCATGGTACCCGAAATGCCTTAATGACCTGGTGTCATTCCGCCAGTCTTTTTGGACTTTAACTCTCATTTCAAGGAATACCTTTTTCCCGAAAAAGTCTTCCATTTCTTTTCGTGCCTCTGTCCCGGTTTTTTTTAAGGCCTTTCCCTGGTGGCCGATAATAATTCCTTTCTGAGACTCACGCGACACATATATTATGCTGCTAATTCGTAACAACTTCTCAGTATCCTGAAAAGAGTCTACAAGCACTTCCACCGAATAGGGTATTTCTTTCTGGTAATTGATCAATATTTTCTCCCTGATTATCTCAGTACAGAAGAATCTCTCTGATTTATCGGTCAGTTCATCCTTTGGATAGTATGCAGGGCTGACAGGCAGATTCTCCAGGATCAGGTCGAAAACCCTTCCCAGGTTAAAATTCAAAAGGGCTGAAATTGGAATGATCTCCGCATTGGGCAGGATATTTTTCCAGGTTTCCAGCAATTGATTGACTTTCTCCTCATTACTCAGATCGATCTTATTGAGCAGTAAAAGGATTGGCGTTTTAACTTGTGACAGCTTGTACAGGAAGTCCTGGTTTTTGTCAATGGTTTCATAAATATCAGTAACATACAGAATGATATCCGCATCCGACAGGGCCGACATGACATGGCGAAGCATGTACTCCTGCAATTTGTACCCTGGCTTAATAATTCCCGGTGTATCGGAGTATACGATCTGAAAATCATCGCTGTTCACAATTCCCATGATCCGGTGCCGGGTGGTCTGGGACTTGGAGGTAATAATAGAAAGTTTCTCCCCGATCATGGCATTCATGAGGGTCGACTTACCTACGTTGGGATTTCCAATGATATTTACAAAACCTGATTTATGTTCCATGTTTTTATTTGTCATCCTGAACCCGTTTCAGGATCCCAGTTAAATCTGGTAAAAGATCCTGAAATAAATTGCCAATGACATCATTTCGTAACTTGGTCATTCTGAACTAGTTTCAGAATCTACCAGATCCCGAAACCCTGATCTGCATCCCCGATCTTCATCGGGGCAGGCAGGGCAGGCAAGTTCGGGATGACTAGATGTCAATTATATTATGAATCTCAGTTTCTGAGTTCTGTGCTTCAGGATGACTTTCGGCTACAAATTAAAACTAATTGTGAACTTGAATGCAAAATTATCAATTGTTTTGTTTAATGAGTAAGGACCGTACCTGTAAAATACACCTAACCCATAACCAATAAACCATTGGTTCAGGAGGTTTTTGATCAGCAGACCCGATTCAATGTAGCCCTTGTCCATAGTCTGGATGTCAATGCCTTCATGGTTTTCCGTGTGTAACAGTTCACCATAACCGACATGAGTGGCCATTACGATACCGGGCTGAAACTTTTCCCGCTTAAAAAGAAGTTTTCCGAAGTCCTGCTGGAAAAATATAGCAGCAAAACGATCCATTATGAACTCATTCATTCGCATGGTAGCAAAACTGTTCTCAGACTCAATCGTGAAAACACCATAGCTTCCGTGTCCGTTAAACAGGTTCGTATAGGGGATGGGCTTATTCACCATACCACCCGAAAGGGTTATCTTTGTCTCGCCCAGGGATCTGGTAATAAATGTCTTGGAGACTTTACCTTCGAGTTTCAGGTATTCGAAATCACCGTCCAGTTGAGGTAATCCCCTGACAATATTTGCATGGATGGCCGGTCGATGAACCGTGAGCCACCGGTTTCCGCTACATCATAACTGTATCTCGCCTGCAGGTAGGTTTCTGTGACCGGATCGGGTATTATTTTCAGGAAACCGCCATATTTCATGTCGTTGTCCTTTATACCATATGCGAATTTGCCGCCTAACCTGAAGTATCGCGACAAGTTGTTATTGGTTTGTAATCCGATCCCGAAGCGAAATCCTTCATAGCGGTTGTAGTGGATCAGGCTTTTGTAATCAATATCAAGAAATTTCCACGGAATATAACCGGAGGCAACCGTTTCGATGATTTTTAGAGAACGGTCAAGGTTGGCTTCTTCCCCGATGCTGTCAATAAAGATATAGGTATTAGTGTCGAGGGAGGTTAATGGAACCAGGCGGTATTGGTCCCAATATTCATCCGGTTTCAGATGGGCATCGTCTTCCACCCTCATTTCAACCTGGTTCAGCACACTTCGGCGGATGTCAGGGTTTAACGAAATATCGCTCAGGTAGCTTTTTCCTATTCCGACA
>JADHVS010000250.1 GCA_016783865.1 Bacteroidales bacterium | reverse complement strand
CAGGATCTTCTTCCTCAATACCATAACCTTCCATGTTCCCCTCCTCTTGCCCTTCCTCGTACTCTTCAAAATTTTCCTCTTCTATAATTTCTGGTTTAAAGCAAATCTCATCAAATCCCTCGGTGTCAATTTCATGATTGCCCTGCAAAACGACCAGGATATAACTAACTACCTCACAATCAATTTCTTCATAATACTTTGTCTGGCTGTACAATGACCACAGGACAGAAGGTACATTATCCCTGACCGGCCCTGAGAAAACCTGGGTATACTCCGGATATTCTGACTGGCTGAACGGGATCTTCGGGCAATCAACATACGCCATGTAGTGATTTACTTTCTTAATGTAAGCGACCTCCTCTGATGTAACATTAACCAGGTTCCTGATCTTTTCAGCAGTAGCCTGCTCCTTACAAAAACCCAGAACGCAGATCTGAAATCCGGGATTCAATCCTTCAATAGAATCTGATAAAAATATTTTTGGAAAGCTAACGGATAATTCAAAAGGGAAAGTCCTCTTATTAAATCGATACATTGAATTCTCAGCATCCCCGGCCGTTTTTCCACCCCCAATAATGACTATGTATCCTGGTTGCTTTTCAAGTACTGCCGGTTCCCCAGCCTGGTCACCTGCGGACCCGGTCTTGCCAGTTTGTTTACACGACATTCCGGCCATTAAAATGCCCAGGCAAATTACACTGATTAAGGAATAATTAAAATATGCTTTAAATTTGTTCATCGGAAGACAGATCTGAAGTGGCATTTTACAATCAATAATAAAATTACAGCATTTCCGGTTCATTGCCTAATTTGAAAAATAGGTGCGAGTTACGAGTTACAAGGTATCTGCTATCAAAAATTTATTTAAAATCATACAGTTATGAAAATTATATCGCTTGACCAGGTGCAAAAGGACAAGGTTCACATGGAAGGAGCCGAAGGTGCATGGAAACAGGTTCCGCTATCCCGCGACGATGGAGCACCCGTCTATTCTTACCGTGTTTTCACCGTGGAGCCAAACGGCTTTACGCCGTATCACCAGCATCCCTATGAACATATGAACTACATTATTGAAGGAGAAGGCGCCCTTGTAAATGAAAAAGGTGAGGAAACTTCTTTAAAGGCCGGTGATTTCGCGCTGGTCAATCCTTATGAGAAACACCAATACCGCAACAACGGAGATAAGCCTTTTAAAATGATCTGCGGAGTACCAAAAGCCTTTGAATAATCAAAAACCTACTGATCACCGATCACCGATTCTGCGGGGTGCCGAAGGAGTTTGAATGATTGTTTTTTTGAAGAGTAGGCTCATTTGTCACCATTGTGCCCTATGGCCGAAACAACCAGGACAAGCACTTTATCCTCGTAGACTTTATAGATGATCCGGTCTTTTTTGTTAATTCGTCGCGACCAGTAACCCGCCAGATTATACTTGAGCGCTTCCGGATTCCCTGTTCCTTCATAAGGAGTATTCGTTAATTCAAGGAAGATTTGCTCAATTATCCTTATTACAGGTTTGTTACCTGATTTAAAATGCACCTGTAATTCCTTCTTCGCCTTTGAGGAGATCTCTAAAGAATACTTTCCCATATATTTTCCGGGTCCTTTATATGGGTGGTTTTACCATGATAAAGCTCAGCGTCAGCTTCCTGAACAGTTAGGATTAACTCATCATTGACCGACAAACGATCTACATCGTTTACAGGGACAAGCACATAGGCTTTATCCTTACTACGCTGGACAATAACCTGCTTATTCTGATCCACAAGGTCAAAATACTTTTTCTGGTTGTCCCTGAATTCTCTACTACTGATGATCACCATAATTTCTTGTGTGTACCAATATGGTACAAAGATACACAATAATTATATACCATGCTGTACCTTCAAAGTAATTGAATTTTACAAGCAAATCGTTTTATCAGCTTTCCGGATCCTGGTATTTCTGTCAACCTATAGTGCACATGAACTATGTGATAGAAGGCAGCGGCGCCCTGGTCAATGAAGCCGGTGAAGAGCAGCCACTCAAAGCAGGTGATTTTGCCCTGGTTAATCCGGATGAAAAACACCAGTACCGCAATAAGGGTGATAAACCTTTTAAAATGATCTGCGGAGTTCCAAAAGCAGTTTGAGTAAAAGAAGCTAAAATCATTCACTTCTGCACATCTTAGGACATCCCTCAAGCTTGCCAAACCAACTTAGTCAAGTAGATCGGGAGAATGTCACGTACGGTTCTGTGAGAGGTTGGGGGTGAAACTCCCCCGATCTACTCGACTACTTATCTACCTATTGGTGTGAATTTCTAACCTGATCGAAAATGTCATTTGATTTTGACATCAAAATAGCATAAATTTAATTATTGTATAAGTCAGAATCTGTTGCCTGATAACCTATTATTTATGGTCATATCCTGATGACTGATTCATATTGATCATAATTTCAATAACATATGAAAGAGACAATATTCTTCAATAGAGTTGTTAAAAATCCTTATGTCCAAACAGTTGTGATTTATGTTAGTGGAGGTTGGATTATCCTTGAGATCATTGAATACTTTATCGAAAATTTTGGCTTGAACGAATTCATAAGGAATATTATACTTATAATCCTTCTATCAATATTACCAGTTGCTTTATTTCTGGTATGGTACTTTAACAGAAAACAGGGGATACAAGAGAAAACAGGAGCAGAAGATATTGGTAAAAAATCAATCAATATCCCGGAACGTGGATTCAGAAGAATTCTATATTCCTTTAGTAAGCCAAAAATTCTGGTTCCATTCCTGCTAATAATCATTGCAGGTTTAATTACCATTTTCTCCCGGCTTCACCATCAATCTGTTATTGAGAAGGCATTAACGATAGAATTGCCATTATTGGCAGATGAATATTCCAGGGTATATGAAAATGTCGGGATAGGAAACTGGGATCTTTTTAATAATGCTCTTGAATTAAGAAAAATCCTCAAAAATAATCCGGAATTTATTCAAACTTGGAATGAAATTACTGACCCATTTGCAATAATAACCCAGCCTGGGGGTGCAATGGTCTATGGAAAACCCTATTCAAAACCAGACACATCCTGGTATCTTCTTGGAAAAACACCTTTGTGGGATAAACCATTTCCTAAAGGTCTCACCAGAATCAAAATTGAAAAGCCGGATTATCAGACACAATATGATTTAGTCACCAATTTTTTTCATTCGCAATTTGAAGGTGATACACTAAAATACCGGCTTTATAAAGAAAATGAATTGCCTGGTGAGATGGTTTATGTGCCAGGTTTTAACGGCAATTACTGGCAAACACCCTATTTACCTCAACAGGATGCAGGAGAATTCTGGATTGACCGGTATGAAGTGACCAATTCTCAATACAAGACGTTTATGGATTCAGAGGGATATTCCAATCCTGAATACTGGCAGGCTCCATTTGTCGAAGGTGATGACTCACTATACTTCCAAGAAGCGGTTGAACGTTTTAAAGATCAGACCGGTTGGTATGGTCCAGCATTCTGGGAACTGGGTGAATTCCCGAAAGGAGAAGATGAATTACCGGTGAGTGGAATTAGCTGGTATGAAGCTGCTGCATATGCCAGATTTGTTGAAAAGGAACTTCCTTCAATATATCACTGGCGAAAATTATCAGTGCCTCTTTTCGCTCCTGAGATCGTGTGTTTTGGAAATTTCGATAACAAAGGTCTGGCAAAAGTCGGAACCTACAATAGCCTGACAAGATATGGGACTTATGATTTGCCCGGCAATGTAAGTGAATGGATATTTAATTCAAGTGGAAATGATCGATTTATTATAGGTGGTAATTATAAGGAACCAACATACTGGTATACCATGAAGTTAACTGTTTCTCCATGGACCCGCAATGAATTGGTGGGATTCAGATGCATGCGATATATTGATGATTCACTGAAAAAGCAACTAACAACAAATATTAACCAACCAAGAAGAGACTATTCAAACCTGGAACCGGTATCGGATGAAATCTTCCAGGTATATAAGGAACTGTTTTACTATAAGAAAACCGAACAGAATCCAGTCAGAATCTCAAAAGATCAGACTGAAAACTGGATTCACGATATTATTTCCGTAGAGGTTCCCTATGAAGATCTTCCAATGCAAATTCATATTTATCTGCCATTGAACTCAAATCCACCCTTCCAATCAATTCTTTTCTTTCCAGGACTTGGTGCTCATAATTCCAATACCATCAAAGATATGAGTATAGGAAGTAATTTAAATTTTTGGCTTAAAAATGGCAGGGCTGTAATCTGGCCTGTGTATTATTCTACTTTTGGCAGAGGCAGCCACAATAAGTCAAATGTAAACTCGTGGAAACAGACATATAGAAATATCATTACAGATGTCCATGTTGTTTGTGATTATTTAGAAACCCGGAATGATATTGATTCTGAGAAGATAGCATTTAGTGGTTTTAGTTGGGGAGGTGGTATTGCTCCGTATATTCTTGCAACTGAGGAAAGAATAAAATTAGGGATAGTGGCATTATTTGGGGTACAATCGATTGATAAGTATATGTTTAAAGAGTTTGACCAAATAGACTATCTTCCGAGGGTGAAGATCCCAATGCTATTATTAGGTGGAAAATTTGACTTTGATTATACAATGGAACAGCAGAAGGCATTTTACGATCTATTAGGTACTCCGGAAGGCGACAAGAAGTGGATTGTGTATGAATCCACACATTATATTCCCAGAAAGGATTTGATCAATGAGTCTGTTAGTTGGCTTGATAATTATTTTGGACCAGTGAATTAATTGAAATCTATTCAGATTGCATTTCTTGTTCAATTGCGAAAGAGCTATAGTGCAAATGACTTATGTCATCGAAGGAAAGGGAGCCCTGGTTAATGAAAACGGTGAAGAAACACCAGTACCGCAATAAGGGTGATAAACCTTTTAAAATGATCTGCGGAGTTCCAAAAGCCTTTGAATAATCAAAAACCTACGGATCACCGTTCACCGTTCACCGTTCACCGTTCACCGATTCTGCGGGATTCCGAAGGAGTATAAGTGAAGTGATTATTACTACATTGGTTCAAATAGACAATCAATTGTAATACTGCTAGTTACTAACTCAGTACTGTATGCATTTTTCACAATTCCAAATGTGCTAATCATTACTATAAAAACATTTTTTCTAGTCCTGGTACTCTCCTTGAATTGTATTAGTTTGCTTCGGATATTATTATATACCTTCTGGGTGATTGTAAATGGAACATTGTAGAACTTTATTTCACAAAGGTTAATAATTCTATCATCCCTATCGATCACCAGGTCGATCTGAGCTTTTTCATTAAACCAACTGGAATAGATGCTAAATATCTTGTCAATACCCAATTCTTTTTTAATCTGCTGAACATGCTTCAAACATAATGATTCGAAAGTAAATCCTGCCCATGATACATATGATTGTTTCTGAGATAGTCTTGACCAGGTCCCACTGCCTTGTCCTTTATTCGGTTCAATAAATTTTAGAAAGAACAGCGAGTATTCATCTGACAATCTATATAATGATTGTCTGCTCTTTTTACCGAAAGTGGTATATTGATGAACAAAGCCTGATTCTATCAGCTCTTCAAGTGTGTTTGAATAAACCCCTCCGCTGCCAAAGTTGCATTGCTCTAATAAATCATTACGGGTAATTCCCTTTCTGGTTTTTGCCAGTACCCTGATCATTCTTTCATGAGCTTTCGAGTTTGAGAACAGAGATGTGAATACTTCATAAAATTCAGCCACCAGGTCTCCATCAACCTCAAAACACAACCGATCAATATTCTGGACCACGCTTTCACCTTTTCTGACTTTATTTAAATAGAATGGGACTCCTCCTATGACCATGTAAAGCTGAACAATATCATAATGAGTTAATCGTATGTTTTTTGATTTCAGGAACTGTTCTGTTTCATTCAAATTGAATGGTTCCAATGGAATTTTCTGAGATATCCTATTATGCAATCCTCCTTTGTTCCTTATGATTTGATTGACCATAAATGATGCAGCAGAGCCACAAATTACCACAACCAGGTCGCTGCGCCTTGTGCAATATGTGTTCCAGAAATGCTCAAATGCTGTTAGAAACTTTGAACGAGCTGTTGCCAACCATGGAAATTCATCAATAAATACAACCTTTTTTTTTGGATTTCTCAATCCATTTAAATAGTCTTCAAGCAATTCAAAGGCTTTAAACCAATCATCCGGAACTTTAACTTTGTTGAATCTGGAC
>JADHVS010000249.1 GCA_016783865.1 Bacteroidales bacterium | reverse complement strand
AAAAAAAGTGTTGTTATGTAGAATGATTACAAATAAAATGGAGTTGAAATCACTAATTTTTGAAAATTTCAGTGATAAAGATAATATTAGCAGAAAAATCAACCATTTTAACCTGACTTGGACAGGAAACCCTAATTATCCTGTCATCCGGCTCGATGTTTTTGAAGGCAATCTTTCTGCAAACAAGCTATACAGCAAATTAGGATTCTCGCAAGCAGGTAAGTGTCGTTTCCCGCATCAGGAAATGGAATTTGTTTGTTATGAGATGAAAATCTAATGTCATCCCGTCCCGCCGTGCCCCGATTGCTCGGGGAGTACTCGGGACGGGATGACTAACATCACAAAGTAATAGAATTCCCTCCGTAGAAATCAAGTATCTGTGCATAGAAAATATACTGGTACTTGGCCTGCAGCAGATCTGATTGAGCTTTTGTCAGGTTATTCTTAGCCGTGTTGTAATCCACTGAGTTCAAAATTCCAACATTATATCTCTGTTCTGCATAATAAAAGGCTTCCTCCATCGACCTGACAGCTTCCTGAAAAGCTTCGTAATCTTCAAGTGCTGCATTGGCATCGGCATAGGCCTGTTGTATGGCTTTGTATAATGTCTGTTTGGTTTGTTCCAGTACGACCTGTGCATCCAGCATGCTAACCTTGGATCTGCTGATCTGGTTTTGAGCATCCAACCGGTTAAACAGGGGGATGTTCAGAGAGAAGGATAATTGCTGGTATCCTTTATCCTGTACTTGTTCGTTCCACCGGTATGGGGCGACGGGATCCAATGGATTAACTGAAATCTCACTGTATAGTGTGTAGTATAAAAACCTGGCTGAAATAGAAGGGTACCTCAAACCTCTTGCTGCAGAAAGGTTCTTTTCCTGGCTTTTCAGTAGGAATTCTGCACTTTTCACAGCGGCCAGGTTTTCCAATGCATCCCCATAAACATTATCTACAGACTTCAGGGCAACTGCATCATCAATCGTCAATTCAGGTACTATAATGGCAAAAGTACTCAACTCTCCGGATTCCAGGTCCATGTATTGCGCAAGTGTCAAATAGGAAATTTCAAGGGTATTTTCAGCCTTTATCACATTGGCCCTTTCAGTTGCTTTCTGTGCCTGTATCTGGAAAAGATCACCACGGGACAAGGTCCCCAGTTCCACCAGCTTTTCGTTTCTGGCTACCTGCTGTTGAGTGATTTCAAGCTGATCCTGTGCGATGCTTAATAATTCCTGGTTAAGCAGGATCTGAAGGTAGGCACCAGCAATATTAATGGCAATGTTGTCTTTCAGGTGCTCAACATTTTCAAGTTGTGAAAGCAGGTTAAAATGATTGCTCCTCATGGAATGGTAATTATAAAGGCCGTTGAAAATGTTCAACCGGCTCTCAATACCAACATTCCCATCTTTAAAAGCAGTATCAACATATTGATAGGTGTCATAATTGGGAGCCCTTCCTTTATTATAAGTATAATTTCCGAATGCATTTGCCGTTGGAAGTACCTGCGACCTTGCGTGCCAGAAACCAAACTCTGCTGACTTCACCTGGATCCTTTGTCTTTTAATATCAAGGTTATTCTCATAAGCATGCTGTATGCATTCGTCGAGAGTCCATATCTTCTGGGCATTAACGACCAGGCTTACCAACACCAGTAGAATTGGTAATAAAATCAATGTTCTTTTTACCATTGCCAGATAAATTTGTTTTACACAGGTCTGAACCGGTTATTTTTAATCCTCCTGTACAACACCTGGATATGGGTTGCATTTTCACTGGGAGTATAGATCTGAATCAACTCCCAATCCTTATCATAATTCTTAATAGCCGTTTTCAACCTGGTTATCCTGGCGAGGGAGTTGGCTACATGATCGTCCTCATCATGGGTAAGCTCATCTTCCGCTTCCCATAGGAATGATTCAACCTTAAAATTGTATTCAATTTTCCGGTCTCCTACCCTGAGTTCAATTTCAGCCATCTCATTCTCACCAAAATTTGGAATAGGTACGCAAAGGTCCTTCATCCTAGTTTATTTATATTACTCTAATACTATAACTATATCTTCAGTTTATTGCTTCGACAGAAAAAATGAGCTAGAATGACTAGAATTATGCGCCCATTTTAGTTCATTTTAGTCATTTTAGTCATTTTCTTAAAGAACGTGCTTTATGTTCTCCGTCACGATATGACCGTCAAACAGGTGAACAATCCTGTGGGCCTTTTCAGCGTCGGTTGGAGAGTGAGTAACCATAACGACGGTTGTTCCATCCTTATTCAATTCTGTAAGCAAACCCATTACCTCCTCACCATTGGCAGAGTCAAGGTTACCTGTTGGCTCGTCAGCCAGGATCAGTCTGGGATTTGTTACAACGGCCCTGGAGATGGCCACACGCTGTTGCTGACCACCTGATAATTGTTGTGGGAAGTGCTTTTTCCTGTGTGCAATTTTCATCCTGTCGAGCACGTCGCCAACCTTTTTCTTCCGCTCGGCAGAGGAGACATTCATATAAAGCAAAGGCAATTCAACATTTTCATAAACGGTCAGTTCATCTATCAGGTTAAAGCTTTGAAATACGAATCCGATATTTCCCTTCCGCAGGTTTGTCCGCTGCCTTTCCTTGAATTTAGAGACTTCTGTCCCATTAAATATTAACTGTCCGCCGGATGGATTATCGAGTAATCCAATAATGTTGAGCAGGGTTGATTTACCACAACCCGAAGGCCCCATAATGGCCACAAAATCACCATCCTGAATCTCCATGGTCACCTTGTTAAGGGCGGTTGTTTCGACCTCGTCAGTTCGAAAGATCTTTGTTAATTCTTCTGTTTTAATCATGATTAAAAATATTTAGTTCCTAGTTCTTAGTTCCTGGTTCTTAGTTTTTATCTATCCAAGTTACTTGTAGACTCGTAGACTGGAGACTCGTAGACTTTCTTCAACTACTCCTTCAGAACCAACTTATCGACATCTCCAAAATTGTCATAACTAGAGGTAATCACCCTCTCCCCTACCTCAAGCCCTCCAAGTACTTCATAATATTTCGGATTCTGACGACCAATGCTGATATCCCGCTTATATGCAAATTCACCGCCCGGATCAATAACAAATACCCACTGTCCGCCTGTGCTCTGGTAAAATCCACCACGCGGGATCAGGATAGCCTCCTTGGATTCACCCAACTCCAGTTTGATCCTCGATGTTTGCCCGATCTTAATCTGTGGCGGTGTTCCTTCTGTAAAAGTCATGTCGACATAGAACCGGCCATTCTGCACCTCCGGATAGATCTTACTGATCCTGCCATGATAAGGGGTGCTGGCAAAATCACATTCACCTACTAATCCCCTGTTTACCCTGGCAATATAATGCTCATCTATTTCAACCCGCAACTTATATGAATCGAGAATATTGATCGTCCCGATCCGTGAACCGTAGGTTACTACTTCACCGATCTCAGGATTTATTGTAGCCAGTTCTCCATCCACCGGGGCTTTAATATTCAGGGCATCCAGCCTGGTTTTAATGATCACCATGTTTTTGGTCAGACTATTGACAGAGGTGTTCATCGATTCAATCTGAACTACCCTGAAGATCGAATCCTGTAGCTGAAGTTCTTTCAGCAGGTTAAGTCTTTTCCTGCTAGCTTCAAACATCTCTTTCGATTGCTCATAATCCTCAAAAGAAATATGGTTTTGATCGTAGAGAATTTTATTATTCTTATAAGCCCTCTTGTGCTGGGCAAGCAACCGCTCAGTCTCGATGATCTGGCTTTCTGAATTCAATTGCTGCTGCACCATCATCAGGCGGGCATTACGCTGGTCATTAACTGCCCGGGCGATCTGCGCCTCCACATTGGAAATTTCAAGTATCAGGTTATTATTACTCAGGCGTAATATGACATCGCCCTTTTTCAATTTACTTCCTTCCTCCTTGAGTAACTCTTCCACCCTTCCCGATTCAATGGCATCCAGGTAAATGGTCTGGATAGGTTCGACCGTGCCAATTACTGCGATATAATCCTGGAAAATGTCGCGGTTGATTTCCGAGACGGAGATCTTCTCCATCTCGACATTAAGCTTAGAACTCTTGTCCCCAAAAATCAGGTTATAGGCAACCAGAAAAACAATAATTGTTACGATTGAAATCCAAAGAGTACGCTTACTGAAGAATTTGAATTTCTTCTCAATTTTGCGATCCATACCATCCATTGCCAGGTGTTTTGTAAAATTTCGTAATAGTTATCCATTTATTATGCCAAAGGCTGTATCTCATTAGTTAACAATTGATTAAATATTAAAAAAATGTTAAATTTATGGTCAGACTGTTCAAATATGAAACAATAATAGTACGAAACCGGACAATCTAAAAAATATATGTAAATTTATAGCCTTGCGTAATGGATGGAATTAATTTCCATTGTATTACGCTTTACACGAGTATGAATAATCAAGAATCTTGAATAAATGAGTACAACAATAGGTAAAATCCTTGCCGTTGATGACAATGAAGACATACTGTTCGCACTGAAACTTCTTCTGAAACAGCATGTTGAATTAATCGTAACGCTGAATGATCCTGAACAAATACCTGACGAAGTCGTCAAGGAAGATTTTGATGTGATCTTATTGGATATGAATTTTACCAAGGATGCCATCAGTGGTCAGGAAGGTTTCGACTGGCTGGCCAGGATCCTCGAAATTGATCCTGAAGCCGTAGTTGTGTTTATCACTGCCTATGGCGATGCAGAAAAGGCAGTGAAAGCAATTAAAGCCGGCGCAACAGATTTTATCCTTAAACCCTGGCAAAATGAGAAACTCCTTGCCACTATCTCCTCTTCCGTAAAACTAAGAAGGTCGAGAATGGAAGCCAAGGGTTTGCGGTCGCGCCAGCAGGAGATCAGTGCTGTTTTGGATCAGCCTTTCCATGAATTCATTGGCAACTCTGATGAGATGCAACAGGTCTTTAAGACCATCCAAAAGGTAGCAAGTACCGACGCCAATATTTTGGTCCTTGGAGAAAACGGAACAGGTAAAGAATTGGTTGCCAGGGCTCTACATAGGAATTCATTTAGAAAAGATGAAGTCTTTATCAGTGTCGACCTTGGCTCGATCGCTGAAACACTGTTTGAAAGTGAGCTATTCGGTCATGAGAAAGGGGCTTTCACCGATGCCCATAAACAAAAGCAGGGAAGATTTGAGATTGCCGACAAAGGAACACTGTTTCTCGATGAAATCGGAAACTTATCCATGCCGCTTCAGACAAAACTACTTACAGTAATTGAGCGCCGTGAGGTAATACGGGTTGGAAATAATAAATCCATCCCGGTTGATGTCAGGCTCATCTGTGCAACCAATATGGGTATCCATGAAATGGTCCAGGAAAACAAATTCAGGCAAGACCTGCTCTACCGGATCAATACTGTTGAAATCCACCTGCCCCCATTACGTGAAAGAATTGGAGACATCCCCTCGCTGGTAGACCATTTCCTGAAGATCTATACAAAAAAGTACAAGAAAACAATCAGGGGTGTCAGTGCCAGTTCCATTAAGAAATTAAATCAGTACCACTGGCCCGGAAATGTCCGCGAGCTTCAGCATGCCATTGAAAGGGCTATCATTATGAGTGATTCGGACTCACTGGAACCTGATGATTTCTTACTGTCAGCCCAGAGCCAGAAAATCACCGACCTTGAACTGGATACCTATAACCTCGATGATATTGAAAGGAACATCATCAATAAGGTCCTGAAACAATACCAGGGAAACATTACCCAGGCTGCTACCGAACTGGGACTTACCAGAACTTCTTTATACAGAAGAATGGAAAAGTATGACTTATAAAAATTTCAGGTTAAATATCATCATCAGGATCATCCTGATGGCTGCATCCATTTTTCTGTTTTTCGAATCATGGGAATGGGATTACCGGATAACACCTGTTCTGATCGGGGTGATCATCATATTCCAGATTGTTTACCTGATCCATTATGTCGACCGTACCAACCGAGACCTTACCAGTTTCCTTGAATCGATCCGGTTTTCTGAGTTTACCAGGTCGTTTCAGATTGAGGGGATGGGATCATCTTTCAATGAACTGAACAGGGCCTTTAACGATGTAATCAGTGACTTCCAGAAAGTCCGCTCCGAAAAGGAGGAACATTTCCATTACCTGCAAAGCATCGTCCAGAATATTGATGTTGCTATAATCGCCTACAGGAAGGATGGCACAGTGGAAATGATCAACAAATCAGCCAAGCAACTCTTCCAGATACATAGTCTTAAAAAT
>JADHVS010000248.1 GCA_016783865.1 Bacteroidales bacterium | reverse complement strand
GTTCCCAGTGCAGTAAATCTTCACTTACTGCATGACCCCAGTGCATAGGACCCCAGACATTGTCATCAGGATTGTGCTGGTAGAAGAGGTGATACTCTCCATCATAATATACCAGGCCATTGGGATCATTTGTCCACATTGAATCAGGAGAAAAGTGAAACTGTGGCCGATGCTGTTCAAGGTAAGATCTGCTTTCGATCCCCTGATTCTTTGGCGCATTGCATCCTATAGCGAAGGTCAATGCCAGGATACTGACAATCATGAAATGAAAAAAAGGTGATTTTGAATACATAATCTTAGTTTTTACCGTTTGATAGTTCCTTTTGCAGCTGTTCCAATGATTTTCTTTTTGTCTCAGGGAAATATCTCCAAACCACCAGGGCCTGTACAACCATCATGACCGCGAAGAAGGCAAAAGAATGGCCACTGCCTGCACTTCCACTTTCTACAATAATTGGGAATAAGAAAGTAATTAATGCTGCGAAAAACCAGTGCGTAAAACTTCCCAGTCCCTGCCCTTTTCCACGGATACTGGTGGGAAATACCTCAGCAATTAATACCCAGATAACCGCCCCGGTTGAAAAGGCAAAAAACATGATATAGATCAGTAGAAAAACTAAAACACCATAGCCCGAGAAATCCTGGATATAAAAAATCCTGGATATAAACCCTAAACATACTGCCATACCAACAGATCCGACTATCAAGAGCTTTTTACGGCCTACCCTGTCAATGATTATTAAGCCTAGCATGGTGAAAATTCCATTTGTAATCCCAATCAATACCGGTTGAAACATTGAATCGGCGAAAGAAACCCCTGTGAGCTCAAAAATCCTCGGGGCATAATAAAGAATGGCATTGATCCCTGAAAACTGGTTGAACATGGCAACTAAAAATGCAATTGAAATTGGTTTAACGTAGTTCCGGGAAAACAAGCTCTGACTGGCGCTCCGTCCCTGGACCAATCCTTCTTTTATCTCTTCTATCTCGGTTTCAACATCATTTTCTTCTATTAATAACAATACACTTCTTGCCTCCTCGATCTTGTTGATCTTAACCAGAAAACGGGGACTACGTGGAACCAGGAACAGCAGAAAGAAAAACAAGAGCGCTGGAACTCCTTCCACGCCTAGCATAAAACGCCAGGGCTCAGTTCCAGTTTCTCTCAATAAATAGTTTGAGATATATGCCATTAAAATCCCAAAAATTACATTGAATTGAAACAGGCCGGTCATGCGTCCTCTCAACCTGGCCGGGGAGATCTCTGAAATATACATGGGCCCGGCAACCGATGATGCCCCTACAGCCAATCCACCCAGGAAACGAAATAGTATAAAGAAGGAATGGCTTGATGTTGTGGCACTTCCGAAAGCTGAAACAGCATATAAAATTGCCACGACAAACAACACCAACCTTCTTCCATACCTATCAGCAGGCCTTCCGGCTGTAAGGGCACCTATTATAGTTCCTATCAATGCCGAAGAAATTGTAATTCCCTGCCAGAAGGAGTTTAAATCAAACAATTCCTGTATCGATCTTTCAACTCCGGAAATAACAGCTGTGTCGAAACCAAAAAGGAAGCCTCCCAATGCAACAATTAAAGACCATCCCAATACCCGGGTTTCTTTTTTCATGCCTTAAATCTATGTATAAATCAAATATTTACCAATCTCAAAACACGATAAACAACAGTATATGTGATGCTTAGAAAATTAGAAGGCTTGACGAGGGTCAAATCATTTTATCATTTAAATCAATGCCAGATTGTATTATCTTCATCAATAATAGGTAATTAATTTGTACAAACAAACAAAATGTAGTTAATTAGCACAAACGTTTGTTCATGCTGAGCTTATCAGCATTGAAATTAAGTAATCATTCAAGCTGTTGAGTTGAAACAGTTTTTATACCAGGACAAATTATTAAAACAATTGTAACATGAGCTATTTTAAAATACATGCAGGAATTCTGATCATATCTTTGCTATTAACTACTACAGTTATTGGCCAGGAGAGAGCTATCAGTGAAAAAGAACTTAATGATAAAATTTCAGCATTCTGGCTCGGCCAGCTGGTTGGCAACTATTATGGTCTTCCGTTTGAAAATAAATATATTGACGAAGCAGTACCTTTTCTTGTCGACAGGATGTATACATACAAAGACGATGAAGCAATCATTTTAAACAGGTATGACTGGCGTGGATTCATCCCAATCTTCATGGATGCTGTTGAAGGTGCTTTTGCCGATGATGACACTGATATTGAGTTTATTACTTTGCACGCTGTGGAAAAATACGGCCTCGACCTTACCTATCCTGAGATCACCGAAATGTGGAAAAAGCACATTAACAGGAGAATCTGGGTGGCGAATGCTACTGCCCGATCACTTATGAGCAATGGATTTGTTGCGCCAGAAACAGGACGCAAGGGAAATAACAGGAACTGGTTTCAGATCGATCCCCAGTTAGTCAACGAGATATGGAGTGCATTCTATCCGGGTATGACAAAAAAGGCAGCAGAAAGGGCATTGTGGGGCGCAAGAATCACCAACGACGACTGGGGTACACATCCAACCATAGCATATGGCGTTATGATCAGTGCTGCATTTTTCGAAAAGGATGTTGAAAAACTGGTTCAGATGGCCATTGAAGCTGTACCCAACGAAGGTCCCTTTGCTGAAGGTATGAGAGATGTGGTCAAATGGCACAAAGAGAATGACAATTGGCGGGATACACGAAAAAAGATTCATGACAAGTATTACCGGTACAAAAAAGGTTCTTATGAAGCGCCAGTCAGTGTGGTGTCTTCACTGAATAACGGATTGTGTGGTATCATGGCAATACTTTATGGCGAAGGAGATTTTATGAAGACAGTTGGAATAGCTGTGAGTGCAGGATACGACTGCGATAACCAGGCTGCTACATGTGCCGGTCTTATCGGCGTGCTCAAGGGAACAAAGTGCCTTCCAAAAGCTTTGGTTGAAGAGTTTAACAATCAGTATGTGTGCTTTACCCGTGATGAGGTTCAGATAGCAACACCTCTTTCAGAAATTGAAGAACGGATAGCAGCAATAGCCAAAAAAGCAATTCTTGAAAATGGAGGTCGGGTTGAAATTCGGAGAAATGAGGCACCGTCTGTAAAAAATAAAACTCTGTCCTTTACCTATGGAGGAGCTGATCACACTATGCAATTTGATGGCTATGAAGAAGCAAGCATAACAGGAGGAAACTACAATAAAGATATGTTTATAGAGTATATACAGGAAGGAGATCGTGTGCGCTGGGAGGTTTGGGAGAATGAGGATCCTCCAATCAAGTTTGAAGGATTTTACGATGGTAAAAATATAGTGTCTGTTAAAGAGATTTTTGTCGATATTTTTGATGAAGATATCTATGGTGAAATAACTTACATCGTTAACAGCGATTTTTAGCCAGCAGTACACAGAACATATGCATTCAATAATAAAGATATTAGTCCTTTCGCTATCCATGCTTGGTGCATTTGGAAATGCCGATTGCAATTCAGATTCTACTAAATTTCTTTTGCTCGATAATCGAATTATCGAAAAGACTTATAATGTTTTACTGGAAGTTGGAAAGGTAGAAAAACACCCTGCCAATCCCCTTTTTGGAGAGGATAAGCACTGGGAGAAGCGTTTTGATAACCTTTATGGCAACGTCATCTACGATAGAGAAGAAAAGATCTACAAATGCTGGTATAGCCCGTTCATTCAGGATGAATCGGCCACCGGGATGACCCTGTCACAACGAAATGCAATAAAATACCGGCCACCTGATAACCGGGAAATGGCGATCTGCTATGCCACTTCCGCTGATGGACTTAGTTGGGAAAAACCTGAGATGAATCTCGTCGACTTCGAAGGCAGTAAGGGCAATAACATTCTTTGGAGGGGCGGTCAGGAAAGAGAGGAACTTTGGGGAGGGCCTCACGGTGCGGGCATCTTCAAGGATCTCGTGGAACCTGATCCCGATCGCCGTTACAAAGCGATCATCAAGGCAGATATCCTGTCTGTGGCCTTTTCGGCCGGCGGTGTGCATTGGGGGCCAGCCAAGGCCTGTCCCGAAGCGGATGTCCCTGGCGACACACACAACAATGCTTTCTGGGCACCAACGCTAAATAAATATGTCTGCATCACCCGCGATTGGGGAGCACATACCAACAAAAATGGCCTGCAAGTTCGAAAAGATGAATTTGTCAATAAGACCTTTACAGAAGGCAATGAGGAAAGAGTTGGCAGGCAGGTTTCACGGACCGAAAGTGAAGATTTCATCAACTGGTCCAGGGCCGAAGTCGTATTAGAAGGGATAGACCTGGACCATCAGACCTATGCCATGCCAGTGTTCTTCTATGGCGGTGTTTATCTCGGCCTATTGGCCATCCACCAGCAAAGTACGGATCGGGTCTGGACAGAGTTGACCTGGAGTCCGGATACCCGAAATTGGTACCGGATTTCCCCCGGAACGCCCCTTATACCTAATTCTGAAAAGGAATTGGATTATGATTATGGTTGTGTATATGCATGTGCTTCCCCTGTGATTCTGGAAGACAAAATTATGCTCTATTATGGTGGCAGCGACTGGTTACATTTCGGGTGGAGAAATGGTTTTCTTTGCCTGGCGACCCTTCGTCCGGATGGATTTGCAGGATACGTTCAGGAAAATTCAGACCAGAAAGGCGTTATCCAGACAAAGCTAATTGACTACAATGGTGGGGATCTGAAATTTACTGCCGATGTTGAAAATGGCGGTTCAATCAACATAAGCATTTTTGATAGCGATGGAAAGCTAATTACTACGACTGAAACCATTACAAATACTATAACTGATGAAATGCTTCAGCTCGATAATAAAATCGAAGAAGAAAATATCAGTCTTAAGATAGAAATTATAGAGGCAAAAGCATATTCATTTAGTATCGAATAAAAGCATTCCAGTATAAAACAATAGATTATAACAAAAAACAGCCTCATGAAAACTATTCAAAAAGCGCGTATTTTTCTTATCCTTATTCCCATTCTTATTCTTACAGCATGTACAACGGAGTTCTTTACCACGGATAAGACACTGGTTTCCTGGGTGAGCATTAATAACATGGATGTAAATGGAGGCAGTATACTGACCCTTCAGGATGGTGAACTCTTCGACGGTATCATCTTGTCAGAGCACGGAGACTCCTGGATCGCGGGAAGTGAAGATGATCGCAGTACTACAGCAACAGATAATACCTCCCTTGTAGCTCCTGGGATCGGTGAATTCGAGCAAATTGCTATCGTGTACAAGGGCGATGAAATCCTTATCTATCGGGATGCCGTGCTGCAGAGTAGATACAAAGCAGAAATCATCGATCTGTTGAACAGCAATACAAACATGGTTGTTTTTGGTCCCAGTCATTATGGTGGTAAAGGAGCTGTTTCGGGCGCCATTGAAGATGCCCGCATATACAGTAAGGCCCTTTCAGAAGAAGAATTGAAACAACTTCAACCCAACAAATCGTCCAGGATCAAGCCCTATGCATGGTGGGATTTTGAAGGAGATGAAGTTCGCGATCGAACCGGGAGATATGAATTTCACAATTTAGGTGTGTGGGAAGATGTGGAACTTAAAAATGGAAAATTGATCCTAAAAAAGCATGATTGTCAATTAATTGCTGCAATGACCTATGTGCCTGAAACTCCTGAATGGCCGGAGAACCCACCTGGAAACTGGCCCACCTACCACCTGGCCCATCCCGGTCCAGGAATAGCGTTTCCGGGTGATCCCAATCCAGCCTTTTATTACAAGGGGCGCTATCACTTGCACTACATATATGAAAATCCCTATGGATTTATGTATGCACATCTGTCCAGTACCGATATGGTACACTGGGAGTGGCAACCTACTGTGCTTGGTCCCCCGAAAACCGGTCACGGGATGTTCAGTGGAACGGGATTCTTCACCCGGGAGGGAAAACCGGCAATGATTTACCATGGATGGGGATCGAGCAGAAATCATATCATGTATGGCCTGGATGACAAGCTCGACGAATGGACAGATCCGGAGGTGATCATTCCAAGGCATGAAAACGGGGATGAGGCGAAAATAGACCAATGGGACCCCGATTGCTGGCAGATCGATGGCACCTATTACGCGCTTTCAGGCGGTGAAGACCCTGGCTTGCTGAAATCTGATGATTTAAAAAACTGGATATATCTCGGCAAGCTTTTACACGAGGATTACCCTTCTGATCTCGGGGTAAGCAGGTATGAAGACATCTCCTGTGCCAATATCTTCCGGATT
>JADHVS010000247.1 GCA_016783865.1 Bacteroidales bacterium | reverse complement strand
AAGATTCACCGCATGATGAAGCAGGTTACCAAAAACCAGCGGATCCACTTCATCAATGACTTCATCAGGTTCCTTCAGATCGGCCAGGTACCTGAAATAAAATTTCAGGGGACAGTCAATATACGTATTTAATGCACTGGGAGACAAAAACTTGCCATTATCCCGGCTTGCAGAATATTTCTTCAGCTTTTCTGCAATCTTTTCATCACAGACGATTTCAACAGCTTTTTCCGGGGTGGCTGAAATATTGAATCCCAGCACTTTTTCTTTTACATCAAACAATGGATCAAATATAAGTTGATATAAAAACCTCGATTTCTCACCGGTGGTAATTCCCTCCGAATGGCTGTTGTACATCAATACGACCTCTTCAGCACGCTGGATCAGACGATAGAAATAATAAGCATAAATGGCATCCTGATGTTCGAGGGTGGGCAGTTTGAATCCCAATCTGAGATGGTGGGGAATAAAAGAATAATTTTTCCCTGAGCCTGGAATTTTATCCTCGTTCATTGACAGGATAATTACCTTCCTGAAGTCGAGGACCCTGGTTTCCAATATACCCATCACCTGCAATCCTGACAGGGGCTCCCCGGCAAATGGTATCCTTGAATTCATCATCACTTTCCTGATAAGACGATTCATTGTCGGGGCCGTTAACCTCACATCCCTGCTCCCCAGAATATCTTTCAACCTGTTTATGCGGATATATAGCTGGTAGATAAATTCATTTTCCAGGGAAGTAGCAACATTTTCATCCCGTGATTCTGATCTTACAATGTGCTCCAGTATCTGCAACAAATAATCCGGTAATTCCCTGAAATCTGACAGCTGGTGGAAAATCAGGCTGAATAATGGATTATCTCTCAGATGACTCTCAGAAATATATATCCAGTTTTGAACCTGAATCCGGCTGACCAATGGGCGGCAATGCTCAGCATGCATTCTCATCACATAGGGATGGTTCAGAATAGATAATACGTCTTTGTGATAAAAACGTCCTGCCCCCCGTTTATTGCTCTGTAAATCCACCACATGTTCAACAAGGCTGTAGACAGGTGTTTCATTTACAGGATATCCCATCGTGATATTAACATCAGTTATTTCTCCCGGTAAAGAGTGCAGAACAGGCATCAGCAATCCTTCATCTGCCAGTACGACTGCCGTATCAGGTGAATTATCTTCTTCACTTAAATACCGGGGTAACAACCTGGCCTGGCTTGCATTGGAAGGGACATTGATAACCTGGATTGCTTTTTTCTCCGTTTCCAGGTTCTTATGCGGGAAATCACCCTGCAGCGGCGCAAATTCCCTGATGTTATCACGCAGGAACCTTCCGGCTTCGTGAACCTGATCATTTACATAATAGTCGTCATAGTCCCAAATAAATTCAGCCACCTGATTTGATGTGAAGTACCTGAAAAGTACTTTCTCACACTCATTGAGCGCATTGAATCCGGCGATGATTATTTTGTCAAACGGCAGTTTAAGATCGGCGTTATTGCGAATCTTATTAGCCACATTCTTATAAATCATCCCTTCATAACCTGATCGTTTTTTTGAAAGGCGATCATACAGACGGGAATAAATTGGGTGCAGTAATTGCCAGAGTTCAAGAAATTTCTCTTCATGATTGCCTTTTTCGGGATGAAAGTTTTTCCAGAACCGCCGAATCACATCGATTTGTTCTGCTGTCAGGTATGAAAACCGGTTTTCAATGGCTTTCAGATCGGTTATGTTCTGGAAAAGATCGGCAGGATCTACCAGGTATTTATCTATATCATTGAAATCGGCGAGTATGATCTCTCCCCAGGAATAAAATGAATCAAAACTTTCGTTGCTTTTGCTTAATTCCCTGTACAATTCATACAGATCGAATACCAGTTCAAGGTCATCTGCCCTCTGGTAATCAGATAGTTTCAGCACTAAATCATTAATGGTATAAACAGCAGGAGCCCATACCGGCTGGGTGATACAGGCTGCAAGATGTTTCTTAAAAAATACCCCTGCCCTGCGATTAGGAAAAACCACACAGCAATCCTTCAACCTGGAGCCGTAGGCATCTACGATGTGTTGTGCTATTTCCTGTAGAAAGTATTTCATACTAAAATGTTGCATGTTGCAGGTTACAGGTTGCAGGTTCGGATCACCGATCACAGTTCACTGATCACCAAATTTCCTGCCTTGCCATGTATCCTGACCTTCGAGCATTTCTTCAAATTTTCGCAAAATCTGGTCATACCGGAGTCCCCATGACGGCCCAACCTGGAAGCCCGGGTTCACCTCACCGGCAACCCGCTCAATCACAAATCCCGGATTCAGCTGTTCAGTAATCCTAACCATCAGATCAAGATATTCTTCCATTGAAAACAATCTAAAATCTTTCGGATTTTTGCTGTATTCCTTCCCCATAGCCGTATTTTTCACGATCTGCAATTGATGGAACTTTATTTTGCTCACCGGCCAACCGGATACTATTTTCATTTCATTCAAAATATCATCTTCTGATTCTCCTGGAAGCCCAATAATAAAATGAACACCCTGCTCCAATCCCCTGCTGGCGGTTTTATCAATTGCTATTAAAGAATCTTCATTGGTGTGCCCCCGGTTGATCCGCTCTAATGTCTCATTATAACAAGATTCAATGCCATATTCTATAACAATATAATATTGCTGTGCCAGCTGCTGGAAATGGTCGAGCAACTCGTCAGACATGGTGTCGGGCCTGGTCCCGATAACCAATCCGATCACGTCAGGATGTGCCAATGCCTCATCGTATAATGATTTCAATTCATACAATACTCTATAGGTATTTGTATACGCCTGAAAATAAGCAAGGTACTTCTCACTTTTCCGGTACCTGTTTTTATGGAATTTTATTCCCTCATCCAACTGCCAGGTAATCCCTTTGGCGGGATCACAATAGGAGGGATTGAATGCATTGTTATTGCAAAAAGTACATCCCCCGGTTCCCTTTGTCCCATCCCTGTTGGGACAGGTAAATCCAGCATCCAGTGCCAGCTTCTGCACCCTCGATCCGAATTTCCTTTTCATAAATTCGGAATAGCTGTTAAACCTTCTTGAATGTCCCCAGGGATACTCCATAATTAACAAAGTTATACCACAACAATTTCTCCAGATTTAACATACCAGATATATCCTTCCACAGCAGCATAATCCATCTGCTGAATCAATTTCTTGTATAAGTCAACCTGGAGCCTGTGAGCCGATGATTTTACTTTTCCGAACTTAAAATCAATCACAATAGCTTTTCCCCCGTTGATGATCACCCTGTCGGGTCGCCTGAAACGGCCTGCTTCATCGATGATCTCATGTTCATTTAAAACCAACCAATCTTCTGTAAACCAGCTCCTTGCCTGATCATTTTGAAAAGCACTGGTAATCTCATCCTTCAACCGGATGGCATCCTCACCGGTAATACGTCCTTCATTGACTATTCTTTCAACAGCCGGATCCAGATCTGAGAGGGTGACCATTTTCTGGAAGATTTCATGCATCAGTTTTCCATAATTGACCCGTCTTACTTTTTCAGGATCCAGAAAATCCAGACCTTTAAACTGTATCCTGAGTTTACCAACCGGTACAGAGCTAAGGAATTTATCCAGGTATATGCTTTCAGCACGGACCATTTTCCCGGAAACAGCTTTTTCAATCAACTCTCCGGATCTCCATGACAAATCCTCCTGGTTCCAGCCCTGATTCCAGAATTCATTTCCAGATTCCGGAGTAAACAGCAATCCGGCAATTCCTGCTACAGTATCCAACTTTTCAAATTCATCCGGTTTATACGGTCCAAATGCAAACAGGCATTCTTCAGCCCTTGTAAAGGCCACATAGAGCAGGTTGAGGTGATCAACGTGGATCCTGAATTTTTCCGTCAGGTAATCGGAGGCAAATATCGTATCCAGTAAGTCTTTTTTATAAATCACCGGAACGAGTTGCAGTTTGTTCAATGGTTCTTCAGATGGTGAACACCAGATGATATTCTGCTTTACGGAAAGATGGTCCAATGACCAATTACAATACGGTATTATAACAGCCTTAAACTCAAGCCCCTTGGCCTTATGAATGGTCATGATCCTGATGGCATTGTCATCATCGGATGCATTCAGGCTCTTTTTCACACCATGGATCTCCCACCAGTCGAGAAATGCATTTATATCAGCATGCTCAGTAGCTGAATACTCGAGGATAACATCCTGAAAAGTTTGCAGGTAAGGATATTCTTCAGGATGCTCATGAAGATTAAATATCCTGATGATGCGCTCGGTAAGTTCAAAGAGTGTAATGTTACGGAAGGAAAATATTTGTGATTTAAAATCTTCCGGCAGCCACTGGTAAAAGGTATCAGAATCAGTATCAGCCGCGGCTGAATACAGGTCGTTCCAGTTCGCTCGTCCCTGATGGGATCCAAGATAACGGTAATATTCATTCAGTAATTGAGCCTTATTGATGCGGTCGGCAGGATCATTGATATATCGCATCACAGCCAGTAAAAGAATAACAGATGAAGAATGAGTCAGGTAAAGAATTTCATTGGAGATCAGATCAAATAAGTATTTGTCATCCTCAGGCCTGCTTTGCTTATATTCCAGGATAGCCCTGGCAATCCTCTTTCCATCTTCCACATACCGCACGAGGATAGCAATTTCCCCTGCTTCATAACCCTTATCCTGCAACGATTTAATGGTTTCAATGGTTCTCTGGTCAGCCTTATCCATCCAGGATAATTTTTCTTCGCCCTCCAGAAAGGAGAATTCCACATATCCTCCTTCTTTACCTTCCCTTTCAGGCCAATTTTGCTCTACATCCTGATATACATTTTCAAGTTTATTATCCAACTCCTGATCCATGCTATCTCCATCTGCTCCCCTGTTGAGCTTTCCCGATAAAAGTTTTTTAGCTTCAGGAAAAAAGTGATTATAGAACGCAATGAGTTTCTTACTGCTGCGCCAGTTTTCCTTGAGTGGGATGACCCGGGTGCTATCCTCATGAAAATCTGAACGTATCGTTTCCGACAGGATCTCCCAATCCCCATTCCTCCACCTGTAAATAGATTGTTTGACATCCCCGACAACCAGGTTGAAATAACCAGAGGCTAATGAGTTACCCAGCAAGGGCTTAAAATTATTCCATTGCATACGCGAAGTATCCTGAAATTCATCTATCATAAAATGATTGAAATAGGTGCCCACCTTTTCATACACAAAAGGCATCTCAGTATTTCCGATAATTTCACTGAGGAAATAGGATGAATCAGATAAGAGAAAAATGTTCCTTTCATCAATATAATCACGGATTTTATCTGTTATTCCATCAAGTATCCCCAACAGATAAATGTTCGGTAAGGTTTGTCTGATAGCGAGGTAAACCGGTGAGCTCTGATCCCAGAAACGAATTGCTTCAATATACAGATCACTTAATCCCTGATCATAAATAGTCAGGACAAGCTCCTTTCTCCCGCTATCCTTTGCAGACCAATTATCCCTTTCTCCGATAAACGACCGGTGAGTAACTGTCGGACCGGATATTTTCCCTTCCTCCAGTTGCTTAAAATAGCTGGCCGGACCTCTGCTTTTCTGGCTGAAATCAGTTATCTCAAGATGATGTTCTGCCAGCATTTGCATTCCCCTGGCACCAAAATTTTTAAGTTTTTGTTCAAAGCTAGCCAGGCAGGCATGCAGATCCTGCCTGTACTGATTGAGGTAGGATTTATCACTCAGTTTCTGGTGAAGCAGTCCACTAACTATCTTATATTCCTCCCGGAATGCCTGTGATCCGAATTTCAGGATGTCCTTTTTAACATTCCAGTTTTTCCCTTCGTTGATTTTCGAGTCGGCAAATTCTGCAATCCATCTTGCCATCGACGGATCGGAATCAAGGTTCACAAGGAGTTCATCCACGGCTTCTTCAAGGATCCTTTCTCCATTAATCTCGATGTTGTATGAAGCAGATAAACCAATCTCACGGGTGAAAGCCCGTATCACACGCTGGAAAAACCGGTCGATGGTCTCGATATGAAACCGCGAATAGTTATGCAGGATCAGGCTGATGGCTTTCTGTGCAAATGCCTGCAAATCTTTCCCGGATAATCCGGTTTCCTTTAAAAAATAGTCTTTATGATCTGAATTCGTAAGTGTGGAAAGGGCATACAGCTCGTTCAGTATCCTCGATTTCATCTCAGCTGTGGCTTTATTGGTAAAGGTGACCGCCAGGATGTTCCTGAACCGGTTGGGATTGGTTATCATTAAATTGATAAACTCCCTGGTAAGGGTATAGGTCT
>JADHVS010000246.1 GCA_016783865.1 Bacteroidales bacterium | reverse complement strand
ATCCGGTATTTACGGGATTCCGGAACAAGTGGGGTATGCTGGGCTGCTTTTCGATCCTAATTCCATCGAGGAAATAGCTATGATTGTTAGCCGGCTGTGGACAGATGATATGCTCTGCGAAGCTTTGGCGAAGAAGGGCATAAAAAGAGCAGAACAGTGGGGCCAGGCTCAATTTAATGAACGATTTGAGAATATCTTAATTTCCTGCCTGGCGGGAAACGCATGCTTGATGTAGGATGCGGCAGCGGAGAATTCTTCATCCTTGCCGCTACAAAATACGGATAGGTTATCGGGGTGGGTTTTTCGGAAGAAAGCGTTAGAGAAGCTAAGAAAAATGAAAAGATTGTTGATTATTGAAACTGTTTGGAGCCCATACAGCCATGCCCGATTTACTGCTATTGCCAAGCATATCGGGGAGATGGAGCTGACTGTCTTTTTTCAAAATTCAGATGTCAAGTACAGGAAGTGGGATACTGAGATCGCCGATTCTTCCTATAAGATGATATTTCTAAAGAATATCGGCATTCCTATTTCTGCAAATACAGCCTTCGTATGCAACATAAACTATAATATCTATCAAGAGATCAAAAAGTATAATCCAGATCGTATTATTGCCACGGGATGGGACAGCTTTGCCACCCTGGCGGCGATCGTATATGCCAAAATGCATGGTAAGGAAATCATTTTGTGGACTGAAAGTACAATTCATGAAGATAGTTTTATTAGGAAAATATCAATGCTCTATGTAAGGTTCATTCTACGTTTCTTTAACGGTTTTATCAGCGCCGGAACCGCTGCTGAAGAGTATCTGAGGTTTTTAGGCGGGAGAAAAAGAATCGAGCGGTTCTATAACAGTGTGGATGCTGACTTTTTTTCCACCCACGGCAGACTCACATCTGGAGAAAAGCGACACGTAAGGGAAAGAATCGGCATAGGGCATGATTCAAAGGTCATCATGTTTTCAGGGCGGTTGGTAGCCATAAAATGCCCTGATCTTCTAATAAAGGCCTTTTTCATAGTGAAAAGAGAATTCCCCAAAATGGAGTTATTGGTTGTTGGCTACGGACCTGAGGAACAGAAACTGAAAAAAATGGCCGGGGTAAATAGTGGTATTCATTTTTTAGGCCATCAAGGCATAGATGAGATTCCCAAGCTATACGGTATTTCGGACATACTGGTTCTTCCTTCTATCAGTGAACCATGGGGATTGGTTGTGAACGAAGCCATGGCCTGCGGCTGCGCCATTATTGTTTCGGATAAATGTGGCTGTGCCAAGGATCTTATCCAAGGGAATGGCATTATCGTGGAAAGCGGAAGCCTCGATTCCCTAATCGAAGCATTGAAAGAGGTTCTGTCTTCTGAAGAAAGGCTGAATCAGTTGAAACAAGAGAGCTTAAAGGTCATTCAGCATTTCAGGCCCGAAACACTGGTTAAGACGATCAGTTTTTTTCAGAATTGAAAATGCCCATATATCTTGGTTCTTTCTGTTACGGTTTTGGATCGATTTACTTCTGAGACCATACGCAGTGGTTTATTCCCGTTTGAAGGGGTCAGGAGTGTAACCCGCATTTGTCAGATCGAGTGATTGGTTACCACATAGTGTTTTTCCAGTAATAATTGGTCATATTGTATTCCTGAATGGAATAGCGGCTTTTAGTTTGTGGTCCACCAAGCGTAGTCCTTCGACAAGAATATGAATCCTTATTCCATGCCTTCTATACGGTCGCCCTGTTTCCTTGTATTGCGCCTTGGTTTTCTTGGGAGGTGTCTCGATAAAAGTGGCAACTCGTATGGTCGACAGCTTGTATAACAAATTGAGAATAATTGTGTGTTTCAAGTGCATTTTAACTTTGTCATTTTGATTAGGTTGAAATATGAACTACCTGCAATCACTCGTGGAAGTACTGAACCATCCTTTGAACAAAGATAGTAAACTAAATGCTTTGTTGAGGATTCTGTGGTGGAAATGTAACCAAGCGCTATTTCATATTCCTGCTGTTGTGCAACTGACTCCTGAGGCGCAATGCATATGTCACCCGGAAAGATCATACGCTGGGCTGGTATTTTATACGAAATTGCCAGAATACCCTGAGATGAAGTTGATCTACGATATTGTTAGATCTGAAGATGTATTTTTTGATGTGGGGGCGGATATCGGTACATATTCCCTTATAGCTGCGTCGAAAATCACCACTGGCAAGGTTTATGCCTTTGAACCTACACCTTTGAGCTTATTTGAATTCAACAAAAACATTGGTTTAAATAACTTCGGGACTAAAATCGAGGTGGTGCATAAGCTTGCTTCAGATATTGATGGGACTGAATCGTTCGCTTTCTGTAAGAATTCAGAGGTGAACCATATTGCCTATTTGAAGAAAGAGAGTGAAGAGGAATTACAACAGGTAGAATCAGTCAAATTAGACACCTTTGCGTCAGCGAGGGGATTATCATATGTCGACGTGATAAAGATTGATGTGGAAGGAGCTGAGTATAAGGTCTTGCAGGGATTTGAATCGTATCTTTCGTCTGGAATGGTTGGAATCCTTTTAATTGAAGTGAATGTGAATTCAGCGCTATTTAATGTGCAGCCCGCAGATATCTTTTCATTCTTGGAAAATAGAGGGTACGATATCTACCATTTTGACAGATGTAATAGGTTGTGTGTCTTGGCAGATACTGAAGGTTTTTTAAAACAGACAATGAACATCTTAGCAGTCCATAAATCGGATGAAGCTCAGGAGCGGGTAGAACGTTATAAGAAAAAATAGGCAATGGTAGTGTAGTTAGGCTTTGCGTCAAAGCTACATGCCTGTGCGTCACCGCACTGAGGCAGGAGGGCTCGGCTATACTGGACGCTGGATTGAAAAATATGTTGTAGTCTCTTCAGATTGCAGACTTTTATATGACACCAGGGCAGCTTGACATAAAATTGAATCTTGAGCGATGTAGACGTTTGATGTGATTGATGGAAAAACAAAGGATTATTAAGAATACATTTGCGTTGTTCTTGGGGAGCGGGATAGGGAACCTGTTGTCCTTTTTCCTAATGATATTTATTGCAAGATCCCTGGGCGATGTCGGAGTCGGGCAATATTCATTTGTTTTCGCCTTTGGGTCGTTAATTCTCCTACTTGGCAATCCGGGGCTGGAATACCTCATTGTTAAGGAGGTCCCTGGAAACAAAGGGCTACTCCCAACGTACGGGGGTAATATTCTATCCCTGAAAATAATTCTTGCAGTTTTGGCAGTGTCTGTGACTGTGGTGCTGTCATTGTTTGTCAATAAGCCTCAAGTGGTGATCTATAGCCTATTGATTGTGTGCGTTATCTATGGAGTTAATGTTGTAGGCTCGACATTCTCAAGCATTCTTCACGCTAATGAACGAATGGACCTGACATCTTTGGCAGAAGTTGCAGAACGAGCAATAGCCTTAGGATTGGGTGTTATCGTCTTATATAAAACCCGTTCAGTCCTGTATTTGGTTCTGGTGCTGTTGGTTTCGGGAACAGTCAGGGAGGTCCTTTGTTTTTATTTCTCAAACAGGTATTTTACCCCAGCGCTTCGGAGAGATTGGCTAAGGTGGAAAGATCTTTTTATCAAATCACTTCCTTTTAGCCTAAGCATATTTTTTTTATATATCTATTATAGAATTGATACGGTCATGCTGTCTTTGATGGTAAACGATCAGGTAACAGGATGGTATAATGCCGCGTACAGATTGGTTGATGTGGTGAATTATATACCTTTCCTGATCGTGACCGCTGTTTTGCCGCCTATGGCGCGATCCTCGAAGAAAGACATGGAACTGCTGAGAGATCTGTTCAATCGTTCATTGAGGTATCTCATCATATTGGCCGCGCCAATCGGTTTGGGGACCTATTTATTGGCGCCAAGAATCATTCAATTTGTTTATGGGGAAGGCTTCTCTAATGCGGCCTTTGCGCTAAAAATCTTAATTTGGGCTGAAGTTTTCGTGTTTGTCAATTATTTGGGAGGGCAGCTCTTGAACGTTATTGATAAACAGAAGGCTTATACAATGATAATAGGGATAACTGCAGGCGTTAATATTTTATTAAATGTTATATTGATTCCTAAATACACATACATTGGTGCAAGTGTAGCAACCCTTCTATGTGAGGTATTAGTGTTTATCTTGGTATATCATATTATTAAGAAAAGTTTTCTTAGCGTAACTATATGGCCGCTCCTTTTGCGTCCTATCCTTGCCTCTATAATTATGGGCATTGTCATTCTAAAAACAGATTTCCTGCCGCTCTGGTATTCGGTGCCTATAGGAGCTATCAGTTATTTTCTGTTGTTTTTCCTCTTCGGCGGATTTAATCAGCATGATAAGGAAGCCCTAACGGAAATATTGTCAATGGTAGGTCTGAAAAAGGCATGAATTGTGATGAATTTGCGATACACTGTGCCCAATGAAAATCCCCATCTCCTCAATCATATTTGAAGAAGATATCTATCCGAGGAAGGGGATCGATCATGAGCAGTAGTTAGCCACGAATGACACGAATGGAGCACGAATTAGTGAATATCCAAGGAATAGAAGGCCTGCATAGGACGCAGATAAATGCGGATATTCCGGAAAAGTGCCCAAAATGACAAAAGTTATGGGGCTACCAACACATTTATGGCTCTAAATATGAGACCCTTGTCGGTGAGCAGAAGAGTGGAAAGTGGTGAAAATATTCTTGATAATAAGAAGGATGTTGCTGTAAAGACATCAGAATATGGAACTATGAAATAACGTCATGATATTCAAGCACAAAAACCCCGCGATTTAGAATTGATGTCGGAAAATCTGGACTTTAAAAAGACTACATGGTTATAGATACAGGGAGCAGCTAGGGAAAACGCAGTGGAGCGTAGCGGAACGGAGTTTTCCCTGGCTGGCGGCCATATTTACCGGGTAAGTCGAAAATCGGGCTTTCAGAATGGCCTTTAATCGATTATCTCTGAGCGGTGCATGGTTGAGCCCCTGTCAAAAACTGCCCGTTTCCATAACCTTGGAGGATACTACATGGGTGTGAGCAACGGCAAGAAACAAAAACGAAGACTTTCGGCAGAAGAGAAATGGGAGATTTACCAGGAATGTGAAAAGCCCGGGGCACAGATCGGGGAGATTTTACGAAAACGCGGGCTATACTCCTCGGATTTGCAGAACATACGGCGGGACGTAAAAGAAGGAGCGCTGGATCGATTGCGCCAGAGCAAGCCAGGCAGAAAGAAGATAACCAGCGTACCCATAAAAGAACATGAGCAGCTCAGACAGGAACTTGCAGAGAAGGAGAAGGCGCTGGTAGAGCTGAGCGTGATCTTCACGGCCCTAAAAAAAAAGTGAACTTGGAATAGAGGGGCCATTTCCTGAAACGAGGCTTCCTGTTGAGGTGAGGCAGGAGATCATCGGGGTGGTGGCATATGCCAAATCCTCCGGGATCGCAAAATATCAGACCTGTGAGTTTTTGCAGATACATGTTCGCCGCATTGAGCGGTGGGAAGCCAGGCTGAAGCAAAACGGCACTATAGATTACCAAAAACCAGGCCCCAAGCAGGCACTGCACGCCATAATGCCGGCAGAGCGGCAGGCGCTTGTGGACTTTGTGGGGCGTGAAGAGACCACTGATTATTCGTTTCAAATGCTGGCATTGAAAGGAGCCGAACAGGGGCTGTTTTTCATGTCGGCCTCCACAGCAAGAAGCATCCTGCAAGATGAGGGGCTTGGAGATGACAGGAGAGGTCCCAGGCGACGGGGGACCGGGGCAAAGCCGAACCGGCCTGATGAACTGACGGGACCGAACCAGTGCTGGTGCTGGGACATCAGTTATCTGAAGACAGATGTGTTGAGGGTGTTCTGGTTTTTGTATGTGATGCTTGATGAATGGTCGCGAAAAGTGATTGCGTGGCGGGTCAGCAGATCGCTGGCGCATGAGGAAGCGCTGAGATTGATTGATGATGCGATACTGGCAGAGAATCTGCTTGAGGCCCCGGAGAACCAGATGCCGGTGGTCGTCAATGACAGAGGTTCACAGATGAAAGCCAAAGAGGTAAACCAGATGTTTACGGATATGGGGTTGACGCAGACATTTAGCCGTCCCCGGACGCCCAATGACAATCCCTATGTTGAGTCACTCTTTGGAACCGTCAAAACTGCCCCTGTCTATCCGGGATGGTTTCCTTATGATGATGAGTCAGTGGTTCAGGGGTATTTTGGAAAATACTTCCAGTGGTATAACAATGAACACTATCATACACGAATTGGCTATGTTACGCCGGTTCAGAAGCATATGGGACAGGCTG
>JADHVS010000245.1 GCA_016783865.1 Bacteroidales bacterium | reverse complement strand
AAGTAGATCATTAAGTTACCAGAGAAATCTAGAGCAAGATTTTTTCCAGAAACACTGTTGAACAAGGGGAGGAGGAACTCAACCAAAACGATGGCGAGACCCAGAGCTAAAACAATCATAAACAGGGATTCGCCGTAAAACTGGCGGACGATCTGTGCTCTCCTAGCTCCGACAACCTTTCGCAGACCCACTTCCCGGGCGCGCTTAACCGAGCGGGCTGTCGCCAGATTCATGAAATTGATACAGGCAATGACAAGAATACAAAGGGCTATGAAGGAGAATATGTAAACGTATTTAATCGATCCCAACTCTCCGCCAAGAGTGTATAGCCGAATATGTTTCAGTGGCTGCAAGCGGAAATAGGCCTCATCCTCCTGGACATACTCTTTAGGCCATCCTGAAATTTTTTGCCCAACTTGTTGAGGAGAAACATTCTTGTTCAGTAATACGTAAGTCTGGCAGTTCCAAGCATTCCTGTTGTTGACGTCATAGCCAATTGCAGCCAAGAAGGAGTAGGGAATCAGAAAATCGAACCTGATGCTGGAATTATCCGGCACATCTTCTATGACACCAGTTACCTTTAGCTTGTATTCCTGATCCATGGTTAGGACTTCTCCGAGGGGATTTTCGTCGCCGAAATACTTTTTTGCCATCGACTCTGAAATAATGACCGAGTAGGGCTCTGAAAAGGCTGTTTTTGAATCACCCTGAACCAAGGGGAAAGTAAAGATGTCGAAGAAAGAAGGGTCAACATAAAGAATTTCCTTTTCATAAAAAATATCCTGGCCATGTTTGACCGTAAGGGCATCATCTAAGATACGGACTGCGAGTTGCACGTCAGGGACTTTGTTTTGGATTTCCGGTCCGACAGGCTGAGGAATATTACTGAATGGAACTATACCACGGTCATAATGGAAATCTGTGTAGATCCGGTAGATATCATCCGCCTTTTCATGGAAACGGTCGTAGCTGACTTCATGCTGAACCCAGAGCAGAATTAGAATGCAGCAGGCCATGCCAATAGCCAGACCAGCCATGTTGATGAATGAATATCCTTTTTGCCTTTTGATGCTTCTAAAAGCAATTTTTATGTAATTTTTGAACATAGTTATCTCAAATTATGATTGATGGAGACCTTTCTCAAAAGGACATCTAATTTTAAAATTTCTCATCTCATTTCACTCGATAAAATAAGCAAATGAAAGGGTGCCTTCCTGGGCGAACATCCCTATTTCCTTCAGTCAAAATATTTATTGACCTCATCTTTCTCAACGGCAAATAAACCGCTAAAGCAAAAATAAGATAATTAAAACCAATAAAACTGCAATGAAAATAAATGTTTTCATCATAATTACACCTCTTTTTTTATTCATACCTTAACGAATCCACAGGATTGGCCGTGGCAGCTTTAATGGAGTGATAGCAGACCGTGAAAAGGGCGATGATAAGGGCTATGGCTCCGGCAATGATAAAAATGTCGAAATTAATATGTGTTCGATACAGAAAACTCTGAAGCCACCGATTCAGGGAAAACCATGCGACCGGCCAGGCAATGATATTCGCCAGAAGAACCAGTTTTGTAAGATCCTTTGAAAGGAGCATCACAATCCTTGAGACAGAAGAGCCGAGTACCTTACGGATACCGATTTCTTTCGTCCTCTGCTCGGCATTAAACGAGGCTAAACCGAAAACTCCCAGGCAGGAAATAAAAATAGCAAACCCGGCGAGGTAGGCAATTAAAGAACGAGTTCTGCGTACAAAGTTGAATTGAATTTCGTAGTCGGCGTCCAGGAATTCATACTCAAAAGGAAAGCCCGGATTCAACCGCTCGAAGACGTTTTTCACTTGAGCAAGCGTTTGGGGGATGTTCTCGGGATGGATCTTCAAGAATATGAACCTGTATTCCTCAGGCGTCTGGCGCAGGATGAGCGGTTCATCCACCCGCCAACTTGGGTTGGGGAGGTAGTCTTTGATAACTCCTATAACAGTGAAATGCTGACCACTGTAGGACATACGGGCACCTATCGGATCTTCCTTTCCTATGATTCCTGCCAGTTTTTCATTGATCAGTATTTCGCCTGGATTGCCGGAATAATCATTTTCTCTATGGAAGAAGCGGCCCTGGACAAGGGGGATTTCAAATGCCTCCAGAAAGTCGGAGTCAACACTCATAAATGTTATGCTGGGTTTAACCTCCGGATTTTTCCCTTCCCATTGCCAGCTTGAAGAATTCGACCGTCCGCCAGTGGGATAAGCGGAACTGGCTGAAACCTTTATTACTCCGGGGACCTGGAGGAACTCATTTTTTGCTGTCTCGTACCGATCAATCAATTCTCCTCTGCTAGAGAAGAAAACAAGATTCTCCATGTTATAGCCCAGGTCCATGGTCTGGAGATAGTTAAGCTGTTTATATATCCCGGCAGCATAAGCGATAAGCCCGATAGCCAGGGTGAATTGGACCATGACCAAGGTTTTGCGAAAACCGGCTCTTTTTAATGATGATCCCGAAAATCCCTTGATAATCCGGATCGGTTGAAAGGAGGACATGAGCAGAGCCGGATAGCTCCCTGCCACCAGTGCGGTTATCAGCGAGGTGCCGATCAAGAACCCTAAAAGAGACGGATTCTGGAGAAAATTCAGCGTTAGCTCTTTCTGGAAAAGCGTGTTGAACACCGGGAGGAAAAGCTCGGCGAGGAAAACGGTAAACACCATCGAGATCAGGACGAACAGGGATGTCTCGAAATAGAACTGTTTGATAATATCCTTCTGGAAGGCTCCGATGACCTTGCGCATCCCTATTTCCTTCGACCGGTTTCCGGACCGTGCGGTCGTCAGGTTCATGAAGTTGATACAGGCTATGACAAGGATAAAGATTGCCAGGAAGCCGATCAGCCGGATCTGCTCAATGCTTCCTCCTCCATCGCCCAGTCTGTAGAGATGGAACCTGGCAAAAGGTCGCAGGACCGGCACATATTCGTCACTGCTGTATGTTGCCACGACGAATTCCTTGATTTTGCGGTTTAAGTCATTGAATGAGCTTTCCTTCTGGAGCTGGACGAAAACGAAGTAATTCTGGTTGGAAAATCCCCTCAGGTCGTCCTCTTTATGAATTTTCTTAACATAGAATTCCAGCGGCATCAGGATGTCAAAACGGAATGTGGAATTACTGGGAACTTCCTTCATCACTCCCATCACTTTCATCGGAAATTGGTTGTCAACAGTGATGACCTTGCCCATAGGGCTCTCGTCTCCGAAGTATTTTTTCGCAACACGTTCCGATAGAACCAGGGAATATGGGTCTTTAAGCGCGGTCTTTGGGTCCCCCTCAATCAAAGGGAATGTGAACATCTCCAGGACTTCGGGATCTGCGGGAAAAACTCGTCGTTCTGAGAACGTTCTATCCTCGTAGCTGAGGATAAAAGTCCGGAGACCTGCAAGGAACCGGGCCGATTCCTCCACTTCCGGAAAAAGCTCTTCCAAAAGCGGACCCACCCCGGGAACCGAGGGCACCTGCAGCTCATCCTTTTCCTTCTTGATATGGGCAGAGACGAGGTATATATTGTCTATCTTCTCATGGAATTTGTCGAAGCTCAGCTCGTCCTGGACCCAGAGAAGCAGCAAGACCACACAGGTCATACCGATGGTCAAGCCGGCGATATTGATGAAAGAGTAGGCTTTGTGTCTTCTGATGTTTCTTAAAGCGATTTTTAAATAGTTTTTAAACATTTCTGCACCTCGGTAAATTGCTTTTTATAAAGGAATCTTTTTCCTATTCATACCTCAACGAATCCGCGGGATTGGCAACGGCAGCCTTTATGGATTGATAACTCACAGCAACTGAGGCAATGACCAGTGCAATTGCACCAGATAGGATAAATGACCATAAAGCGATATTTGTCGAGTAAGCATAACTTTGCAGCCATTTATGCATGGCGAAATAGGCAGCAGGCCAGGCGATAATATTTGCCAAAAGCACCCACTTTGTAAACTCTCTTGAAAGAAGCAAAACAATACTTGACACCGAAGCCCCAAGCACTTTCCTGATACCGATTTCCTTGGTGCGCTGTTCCGCCATGAAAGAAGCCAACCCGAGCAGGCCGAGACAGGAAATAAATATGGCGAGGATAGAGAAATACCTTAAGATCGTCCCGATCTGCTGCTCGGACCTGTACAAACCATCAAGAGCTTCGTCGAGGAAACGATAATTGAATGGATGGCCAGGAGCAAATTTTTTCCAGATATTCTCCATATACCCCATGGTCTTCGGAATATTTTCTGATTTGAGCCTGGCAAATAGAACCCCACACTGACCAGGGTTGTAAATGAGTATCAAAGGATCAATTTCTTGACGAAGTGACCTGAAATGATAATTTTTCACAACACCTATGACCTTCTTATTAGTATCACCAAGGGATAGTCGCTTTCCTATGGGCGATTCCATTCCCATGGCTTTGACCGCTTCCTCGTTGACCATAATCGCTTCTGTAGCATCTGTTGAAAACTCCTTTGAATAGCTCCTGCCCTCGACGATCTCTATACCGAATGTCTTAAAATAGTCTAAATCAACAAAAACTGCCCTCATTAGGGTTTCCTCATCAGGATCTTGACCTTCCCAGCGCCACAGACTGTTAGAAAAAGTATATCCATATGTAGGTACGTTTGAACTGGCAGTTACTCCCAGAATATTTGGATTTTGCAGCAATTCATTTTTCACAGAATCAAATTTCGCCCGCATATCTCCCCGCATTCCCTTATAAATCATGTACTCCTTGTCATAACCCAGCTTCATATTTCCCATATAGTTGATCTGGTTATAAACTACGATCGTGCATATTATTAAAAGGATTGTGAGGGCAAACTGGAAAACAACCAGGATTTTTCTGAATACCGAACCTTTCGAGCCGGATCGCAAATATCCTTTTAATATCTTTACAGGCTGAAAGGTCGAAAGAAAAAGAGCCGGATAGCTGCCCGATATAATCCCGGTAAGCAGCGTAATGCCCAGTAATCCCAGCAAAACCAGAAGATTTTCGGAAATATCCATTGACAATTCTTTTGCGGCCAGGTTGTTGAAAGTCGGGAGCAAGAGCCCCACGATAATCAAGGCAACGAACAGAGCGATAAACGCCAGCAAAATCGACTCGCCATAAAATTGTCTTATAATGTCGGTTTTATGCGCACCAGCCACCTTTCTCATCCCGACCTCTTTGGCACGGTTTCCAGACCGGGCAGTCGCCAGGTTCATAAAATTAATGCAGGCTATGAGCAAAATAAAAAACGCGATGATAGAGAAAATGGTTACATACGTGATATCGCCATGGGCGGAATCAAACTCGTAATCTGAATAAAGGTGAATCCGCGCAAGAGGCTGAAGATTCAGCCTGGCATCTTTTTCGATGGTAGGCTTTTCGAATAAATAACCGGATATCTTCTGGATTACTTCCTGAGCGGGGACACCCTTTTGTAACTGTACATAGGTGCGAAATTGACTGTTACCCCATCGGTCAACAGTATAATTCAACTCCCTGCCGAATATGAAAGGGATGAGAAAATCGAACTGCAAATGGGAATTGTGAGGAACTTTTTTCAGAATACCGGTTACTTGAAAATCCCACTGATTATCCGCTTTAATGGTTTTCCCAAGGGGATCCTCATTCCCGAAATATTTTTCAGCCATCTCTTCTGTAATAACGATGGCGTGCGGATCAGAAAGGGCAGTTGCCGGATCGCCTTTGATAAGAGGGAAGGTAAACATTTCAAAGATGGAACCATCAGCCATTCCGAGTACTTCGTCGAAGCTTTTGTCATTATATGTAAGCCGAAGCTGTCGCCCCGTTATGCGTGTGGCGTTGATGATTTCAGGAAAATCTGCTTTCAGCGAAGGGCCAAGCGGGCCCTGCGTGATCGTCCAGGTAGTATCGTGATCAGTAAATTTGATATCCTGTATGACCCGATAAATATCTCCGGCATTTTCATGGAAGCGGTCATAGCTCATCTCGTCCTGAACCCACAACAGTATCAAGATACAGCAGGCCATTCCGATAGCCAGGCCGGCTATATTGATAAAGGAATAAGCTTTATGCCTTCCAATGTTTCTTAAAGCGATTTTTAAATAATTTTTCAGCATTGCTCCTCCAATCATGATTAAGAGACGAATAACGCACAGGAATCAATTACCAAAACTGAGAGTAAGACATAATTTAAAAACCTCACACAGGTATGCTAAAGCAAAATTTGTGCCATTATTGAATACAGGAGAGTTAAAGGGGTAGGGAAAGATATTCATAATAAGAAATGTTCGCTGGTGTTACAAACGGTGTTCAGAAGTGAA
>JADHVS010000043.1 GCA_016783865.1 Bacteroidales bacterium | reverse complement strand
CTTCACGTTTCAGTATAAAATATAAGGATTATCGTTTGCTTTTGAAAAAAGAAACCAGCAAAGACCTACACTCTTCCTCGAGAATACCTCCCCTTACTGATATCTGATGAGAAAATTGAGGATCGCTGCATATTTGATTGAGTGAACCACAATACCCCTCTCCTTCATCGTAACAACCAAAAATCACCTTTTCGATTCGCGAATTGATGATGGCTCCAACACACATTTGGCATGGTTCTTTTGTAACGTAAAGGACACACTCTTCCAATCGCCAATCATTTAAATAATTTGAGGCAGCTGTAATGGCTATCATTTCAGCATGCGCAGTGGGATCACGAAGGGTTTCCCGTTGATTATGCCCTTTTCCGATGATCTGGTTGTTGTGAATGACTACAGCACCAATCGGAACCTCTCCCTCATCAAATGCTTTCTCTCCCTCTCGTAAAGCAAACTTCATCCATTTTTTATGATTTTTTCTCATTATCAACGAAGTAGATTAGAAAGAAGAATTACAGGTATCTAACTCCTATTTAATGTACCCCTTCCAATTAAATTCCACTCGGTTACGATTGGCTACTCCAATAAAACCATTTTCCTTGTTTCTGTGAGTTCACCAGCTTGGATCTGATACAGATAAACGCCTGAACTTACCGAAGTACCTAAGTCATTTTTAGCATTCCATACTATGGAGTAATTGCCCTCATCCTGATATCCACTGAATAGATTCTTTACCTGCCTACCCAGAATATCATAAACAGTTATCCTCACATACCTCCTTTCAAGCAGATAATAACGCAAGGTTGTTGCAATATTAAAAGGGTTAGGATAGTTCTGGTAAACGGAAAATGAGTTAGGATATTCATATTGACCTGAAATTGTGTAAAGAGAATCATCATCGAAAATCAACCTGATAAATCTGGGTCTATATATATCAGCATACGTAAAATGGTCCCCAAAATTAAAGGTATTCACATTATAGCTTATCAACAGTTCTCCAGGATCTGAAAGATGGGGATGCGCTTTTGCATTATACGTGAAAATACCAGGAAGTGAGTCCACTTCTGGACAAGTCCAAACAATGTGAAATACTCCAAAGGGACCCACGGGACTGTCGCCATATCGGATAGCTACATTCCTGCTTATTCCATCTAACTGAAATGCCATAACAAACATCCCATCCTCCGTAGGTGAAACACTGAATTCTTGCGAAACCCGGTCTGTAATCGATGAGCAAAGAGATATATCAGAGGTCCAATCTTGACCATCCCAATATTCCCACAAAGAGAAATCTTCAAAGTTTTCCGGTAGTACTCGTGCAACCACAACTCCCGGATCTGATCCCCCATTTCGAGGACCATAGATATAAATGTAACCATCTGGATTGGGGAAACTGGAAACTTCAGTTAAAGGCATTACTGCTTGTCCAAGTGTAATTGCCGAGCTATCTCCTTCATCTTCATAAAAGATCGGAGCATCCACTTGCTCATAATTACTGAGAGATCCCGTTGAGTCCAAAGTACATGTTATAAGGGAAACACCCACAATTTGAAAATTGAACAGCCCCCCACTTCCTTCTTCCATTCGTAATCCAAAAATATAAATCTCTCCATCAATTGAGATACCATCCATTAACCAATACCAGTCACCAGGATTCGTATTTGGAGTATTGGGTAGAAATACGGCTTCTGGTTGGCCGTAATTGTCTATTCCCCAGAAAAACGTGATTTGATTTGGATCAGGTTCCGTCCCATTCAAAAGGGCATAAGTATTATTCACCAAACTTGAGTTTATGCGATGCCCTAAACTATCAACTTCACCAATAAATGTATCACTGAAAAACAGTAAGGTCTGGTCTATACTCGAATCTGAAGGGACTTCGCTGCCCGATAATGGGATAGAATAAATACCATCAGCACCTGTCCAACCTGAATCTCTGTCGAAAAGAGCCGTCCACTCCGGTGCGGACTCGACTCTATAACCCCAACTATTACTCTGACAGGAATCCGGTATTCCAATCGTATGAGGAAAAGACAGTGGAGACCAACTCGAACAGAGGATATCAGGAGTTGCCTTGGTTACAAGATAACCCAGGTCAAAACAGCCGTTTGTTTGACCGGTTTGTAATGTAACAACAGCAGTTACGGTTATGGGATCATTATATGTATAACCAGTATCTGAAATCAATGCTATCCAATTCATATTTTCACCCATCTCCGATGCCGGATAACAAGCTTCAGTCGAGTCAGCCCAATCAGGAGAAAGTTCCATTTGACCCGTTCCCAATGAACCACTATAGTCCGCGGAAACAAACGACCAATCTTCTGGAATTAGCATACAGAGTACACCCTTGTGTGGGTTAGGTTCAGGTACGACATCATCATAAACAGTGATTGAAAGTTCAATTATTTCGCCAGGTTGAGCGCTACTCGGTTGATCAATCTCTTCAAACCGACATTGGACAATTATCAACAGGATTATAGATAATGATAGAATTCGCACTGTTCTCTTCATCTCACCCGACAATTGACAATTAATCGTTTAAACCTATTCTCACTCCGGACTCGGGGTCAAAGAAGTGAATATGGTTACGATTAATCCGGCAATCAATTGTCTGACCGCGTTGCCATTTTTGTGAGGTATTCGTTTGTATAGTAAATTGGCTCTCTCTGGTTTTAAGATACAGCAATGACTGGCTACCTATCATCTCAGTATCATCTAAGGATGCTTGAATATCAGCACCATCTTTCGTAATTGTAAAATGTTCCGGTCGGACACCCATCACAAACCTCTGACCAACAAATGGCATCAGCATTGAAATAAACGTTTGAGGAACTTCAAATTTAATACCACCTTCATCCAGCCATAGACCACCATCCCTATGCACAACTACTCCAAAAAAATTCATAGAAGGTGATCCGATAAATTCAGCTACAAACTTATTCAACGGCTTATTAAAAATCTCAGATGGGGTGCCCACTTGCATAATTTGTCCTTCATTCAAAACAGCAATTCGGTTACCCATAGTCATAGCTTCTACCTGATCGTGTGTGACATATATCATCGTGGTAGCCAATTTTCTGTGAAGTTTTTTAATCTCCGCTCTCATTTGAACACGAAGCTTCGCATCAAGATTTGATAACGGTTCATCAAACAAAAACACAGCGGGTTTTCTCACTATAGCACGACCTAAAGCCACCCGCTGGAGCTCACCTCCAGATAACTGCCTGGGATGACGTCTTAACAGTGATTTAACTCCCAATATGTCAGCAACTTCCTCAACTCTTTGTTTGATGTCACTCTTGTTAAACTTCCTCAATTTTAAACCAAAAGCGATATTGTCAAAAACATTCTTATGAGGGTAAAGAGCATAATTCTGAAATACCATAGCAATATCTCTATCCTTCGGTGATACTTTATTCACAATCCTGTCATCAATGGTTATATCCCCAGATGTGATTGTTTCCAAGCCTGCAATTAATCTTAATGTAGTTGACTTCCCACATCCAGACGGCCCTAACAGCACTAAAAATTCCCCATCCCTGATGTCCAAACTCACATCGTGAAGAGCCTGAGTATCACCATAACTTTTATTTAAATTTTTCAGAGATACCTTACCCATCAGAAGATTAACCCTTTAAAATTACTGAACTCTCTAAAATTAACATGTGCATTCAGTCCCATGGTCTATTTAATACCTCAATTCCACCTATACCTTTACGGATAAAAACCATAATCAATTTACATAATCCTTTCCCCATATTCACAATTTTAACTTTCTCCGTGGCCGCTGGGATCACCATAGATTCAAAAAGAGATAAAGTAACCTCCCGTTCATTTTTTGATATAATCTTCACAGTTTCGCCTTCAACACAATTTATTGCAAAAGCCTTCCCTTCCATTGAAATCTCAAACTCTTTATAAAACTCAATACGATTAACATGATAGAAGGTTTCTGGACGATTATACAACTCATATTCTTTCCAATCATCTCCCTTCTGTAACAATTTTGGCTTTACCAAATAATTGTCTTTTATAAACTTCTCCCTTCGCTCAAATCGTATATTTTCAAACGCTCTTTCAATATTCAATGTACGTAGTTTCCCATCTAAATCTACTCTTAGATAATCATACATTTTAAAAGTAAAAATATATGGGGTGGCACTAATTTCAAGAACCAAGTTCCCTTCTCCACTACAGTGGACAGTCCCATTGGGGATTAAAAACATATCATGGGGTTTAGAAGGTACACTATTCACAAATTTATCTATGTCAATTCCTTTAACATTCTGTTCAGATCTTTCAAGTTTCTTGCGAAATTCTATCGGATCACAGTTTTCAGTCAATCCTATATAAACTTTTGCATTGGGTTTAGCATTTGAGATATAGTAAGCTTCATCCTGAGTGTATGTTTCACCAAAACGTTCCCTGATGTATTTTGGTCTTGGATGACACTGGACCGATAAATTCCCACCATTGATAGTATCGAGATAGTCAAGCCGAATAGGCCACTGATATTTAAACTTTCTGGCTGCATTTTCTCCCAACACCCTCTTGTTTTCTTGATACATTAAATAATCAAATGAAAACTCTAAATTTTTACCATTTTTATTCAAAACAATTCCATTTTCAGGAGAAATCAATTCAAAAGACCAAGCAAAGTTAGGCTTATCTGGATTGAGACCTATATGCCCTTGCATATATTTCCCTCCCCAGGGACCTGGGAAGAACCAAGGACGAACCCTGAATGGTGACTCAGATATTTCGTACAATGATTCTCTAAAATCGTTGCCAGATATTACCACAGGATTTTCTACAACTTGAAGATCAATAAGATAATTAATTTCTGGTAACAACTTGCATTTCAAACGATTTAGTACCGGCCAGTCAACAAAGTATGAACGCTTGTAAAAATCACTGAATGAAGTGGTTTCAATTTCTCCGAAGTTCTGAAATTCTCCAGTTCTCGCTCTGTTCTGAATAACATCTTTTGGAATATCCATATACCAAATGGAATCCCAGAGTTCAATCAATCCAGCTCCCGTACCATAGATGATTGTTAATTCTCCTTGATCCTTTTCTCTGGCAATAGAAGTCTTAATTCTCAATTCAGCTAACTTTTGAGGATTAAAAAATATTTCTGGCCCAAGAGGAAAATGAGTACCGAACAAAGGATCATCCCCACCCAAAAATGGCTCAACTCGTCTATGGATTTCTTCAGGAGTTACCATATAATATCTCATTTGAATCCAACTTGAGTCAATGTTATGTTCCATCAATTTTACCGATAGATGATTCCTGTAACTATCCCAATCAACACCATGATATCCATCGATAACCAAAACTCTTAGACCCTTGGTTAACTCATCTTCAATTATTTTTGCAAGCTTACCATATCCCTCAAATATATCACCTTTGGTAGGTGTAAATACCGGAAAGCAATTATATAATCCCCGGGGATACTCGGTAGCATCCTGAGGTAACGGAGCAATGAATGGATCTGTTAATTTCCCTTTCATATATTTATATTTAACAATTGTTTTTAACCCAATTTCGGATGAAAAGCCACACCAATAGTTGCCGCTTTGTTTCCCAACCTTGATTGCAGAATTTTTACCTTTCCTCTTGGGTAAGTCCAAGCCATTTTATCAACTAATTTGATCAAACCAGGTAAAATAACGTCTGCACTGTTCATAATTCCGCCACCTATCACGACAGTATCCGGACCATAAGCGTGAATTACATTTACGATACCGATAGCCAGATTTTCCTGAAATTTTCTTAATATCATTGAATAAGGCTTTCCCTGCTCACGAACCAAATTAAAATATGTTGGTAATAAGTCTTCTTCCTTCCTGAGTTCAGGATGAACTTTATGGATGATTTTATATAAAGCAGGAGATGAACAATACAACTCAAGACAACCCCTGCTACCACAAGAACATTTTGGTCCATTTTTATTAATACTGATGTGACCACCCAGCAGACCCCCAAGGGGATCAGATCCCTCGTATGGTCTTCCATTTAAAACAAGCGAACAGCCCACTCCTGTCCCTAATGTCATACATACCATCAAGCTTGAACCTTTCCCGGCCCCAAATTTCCATTCGCCCCAAGCGTACGCTCTTGTGTCATTTTCAATAATAAAGGGAATGCCAAGGTAATTGCTGAATTCCTCTCTCAGATTTTTCCCAGCTAAAAGTGCTCCAGCACCAATATCATCCACTATCTTCCCTTCATCCATATCCACCAGTCCCTTGGTGGCAAAGCCTCCCTTCTCAACTCCTAAATCCCTAACAAAATCTTTAGTATGCAAAAGAATGTTATCTAATAAATCACCACTTTTTGTTAAATCCGACAATTTTGTTTCAGAGAAGGATATTATTTCACCATTTTCGGAAAAAACACCAGACTTGAAATTCGTCCCACCAAAATCGATACCTAACCTCATTCTAATGCTCATGATTTTTCCCAGGGAAAAAGTGAATCAATGCATCAATGAGGTGTGTACGCCAATTTCCCCACGTGTGGCCTTCAGGATACTCACGATAAACCACATCATACCCCTTTTTTTTAAGTACTGAATAAAGGTCGCGATTTGCCTTTAAAAAATCCGTCTCTCGATCGGGAAGCATTCCCGTCCCTACTTTCTCCTCGTATAATCCAACATCATTATAAATGCGAATCAATTTTGCAGGGGATTGTTCAAACAAGTTAATTAATTGCCCATCTTTAAATGAATGGTATCCAGATTGACTATAGACTAATCTGAATACATTTGACTCTCTAAATGCTATATATAATGAAATTAATCCGCCAAATGAATCACCCACCACCAATCTCTTTTCCGGTTCATTTTTTACTCGAAACCGCTTTTCAATCATAGGGACAAGTTCTCTTGTGAAAAAGTGTACATAATTATCGTTCAATCCATATTCTGTCATTCGATTTGGCATATCCTGTAGATACCTGTTGGGAGGGGTAACAAAAACAGCAACTAACGGCTCGATTTCCCCCAATATTATTAATTCAGTAATCAAATGAGGAACAACAGCGAACTCCACATAATCCAACCCATCCTGAAAATAAACACTATGATAGCTTCTATTCGCCCCTTTATAGTCAGGAGGTAAATAAACGTGAACCTGATGTGGATACGGCAAGGCACCTTTGGGGGATTTCAGTTCTATAAGACCTTGTATTTCCCCTTTTTCCCCGTAAAGATAGTCATTAAAAATAGGGTTTCGTTTATATCCCGGCATAGCCAGCTCTGAATGCGGACCAAATCCGTTCCAAATAACAAACAGATTAAATGGATCTGGTGAAATCAACTCTGGATCATCCAAAATAATGCCGTATTCTAATCGAGCATTTTCATCTAGTCTCAAACGTAAGAACTTTAAATCGGTGCCGTTGATACTTTCATAAGGAATTACTCGCTCCCAGTTCGTCATATCTCCAATGATAGACGGATTCCCATCTCCTTTATAAATAAATAATACATCCTCTTTTGTCTCGAAAATGGGAAATACTTCTTTGACCTTTGATCGAATAAATTCATCCACTATTTTTTGACGCACTTTATGATTCGTCGTTTCAGATACATTTTTTATTACAGTGTTAAATTCGATTTTCAATTTAAGCGTTAATCACCCTTATATTTTCTTTATTCCATTTCTATTAACGTTATACAGATCACCCTGATAATGGAGATTGTTAAGCTCAGCATTTCTATCAAATGCTCCAAAATTTGGTTCCGCAGTTATCCCATTATTCAAAGTTGCTTTCACCCCAAATATTGATTCTATAATTATTCTTGCCCAAGCACCTCCAGATGAACAGGCCCAATCGCACATGTAGGGATACTCATTTGGAGCTTTTCTCGCACCACCTGAGTCCGGATTCATCATACTTTCTATAAAATGTGCCTGGCCAAAGGGACCCTGATTTGCTGTTGAAGCCATACTTTTAAGCCAAGTGAACGCCAGATCCGTTTGACCTATGTTATAAAGCCCTGTTACTGCTTGTGCTGGCCAAGCTGGATAAGCACCGTTCCACTGGTGATCCGGTCGGAGACTGAATATAGCGTCATTGTCACGGTCTGATAATGCTCTCATCCAGGTTGGTGTCTTCAGCTCATTCACAAAAAATTTTGAAATTTCCAATTTTTGTTTACTCGACAGATCGTCAGGAATAGTATTTAGAACGGTGATAAAATCATAACAGTGCTTGACTTCAACAAACTTTCCATCCGGGAAGCGCGAGTACCAATACCCCTTCCCATCAACATACAGTTTTTGAAGAGTTTTTAATAGAGATGTAACTTCACGAACCAGTTTTTTACCTAATTTTTCTTCACCAAGAATCTTTAATAACTGCAATATAAAACGCATATTGAAAACATTGGCCGCATTTAAACTGACAACTCCGTGTATATAAGAACTGACGCACTCCAACAGGTTATTTATCCCTCCATAATCCGCTATACCATCCTCCGTTTGATAATTCAACCAATTCAAGGAATAATCGTATAAGGTCTGCCAAATCAGATTGTCACTCTTATTGCCTTCTCGTTTCGATGTAATTTCTTTTTTTAACCAATCAGTATGCCCACTCCACCTTAGATAATCATTCGCGATACACAACATCGCAAAATTATTCACCGAGTACCAAGGACCCACTGGATTGCCCTTAAGATATTCAGTCCCAAAATGCTTATGAATATCCATTTGCATCCAGCACTCCAGATATTTCCGCATTACTATAGGATCCAAAATGGCGTGCACCAAAGAACTCAGGGAATAATCCCAAAGGAAAGTGACCGTTTGCCAGTGCTTGGGCATAAGGGTGTCGTATGCCCGTCCGTAAACAGAATAGGGATTATCCCGCTTAAAATAGATTACACCTAGAATCCCTGTATGGTAGAGACGAAGAATATCATCATCATCTGTTACCAATGTGGGTAAAAATCCTGAATACCGGGAATTCCCAGGGGTAAACACAGCCTTAAGTTCATCATTCCAGTATTCTCGGATGTCGTCAAACACTGTATTAATTTCCCTAACCATCTTGGAATAACTATTTTGTACTTCTGATAACGTTTCACCAACGACGTGAATAAGTGTCCAAGTTTTAGCTTCACCAGCACTAAGACAAGTTTTAATACCAAATCCATACTCATTAATTTTTTCTGCCTTTGGATGCAACCCATGTATCGAAAAAGCAGTACTCCCTTTTGCCTTATGAATGATCATATTATTACTGGCATCTATCTCAAATTCGTTATCTATCTCCAATGGTGAAAGAACTTCCATCCAAGACTCAATCCTTTTTGTTACTGTCCCCTGTGTGCGAAACCGTAAATCAATTTCCCGGCTTTTACCACTCTTGCTCTCTACAGTCAGTTGAACCAAAGTGATCTTTTCATTAGGCACCATTGCCGTAATGGATGTTAGTACCATTTCCTGGTACTCTGCGATTCTTTCTATTCGATCAGGGTACCACACATACGTGATCGGACAACCCAAAGAGGGGAAATATCTTCCGTTCAGGTACAATACACACGTTGCAACATCAGAACAACTGAACGGCGGATAGGTAATATTTCTAACCCCGGTTATATCACGGTCAACCTGAGAGCAACCCCAAAAATTGGTGAGACCCGGAGGATTAAAATAATCCCCCAACCTGTGAACAAGCGGAGAGCTTTTAACGTCTTCTACTGTTGGGATCATTATCTCCCCTTTCCTCAAAATATATTCATTTTGCTCATCTAATAAATGCCCCTTTAAGTTAATTCTACTTCAAGCAAATGGGGGTAATATTCCTCAAATTCTATGTAGGTGATATAAAGTATTTTCCCGCCCTTCTTGGCAAGCTCGGGATGTTCCTTTGCAGCATAAATCAAGGGGGGATAAGGGAGAGGATTTTTCACAAGTCTCTCAGCTTTATAAAGAAGAATGGGGGGACTCCAAGAACCCCAGAGATGGTCAGTTGTTCTTGCGACTATCTCGCCGGTAATATTATTAGAGTGAACCGCTAAGAAACAACCCAGATAATCGTTTCTTGATACTGACAGCTCATTCGGGGGTCCAGTAAAAATGGGATTTGCATTATACACATCAGGACTCCACGTCGGCACATCATTAACAAGGTATTCATATGAAGAAAAATCCTCTACATCATCCCATCGAACTCTTGCCAAGTAGCAATTCTGAATACCCGTCATATGATCCAAAAGTACACCATACAAGTAAATCCGTTCCTCTTCATACATTTTAAATGACACTGCCCCAAACTGAGGCTGGTTACCCGGCCAGACTATTGTCGAGCCCCTGAGCACAAGCCTTGTAAAATCCCAATTAGTCGTATCACCTACAGATAAGCCAGTTCCAATAACGTTGAAAGAGACAGGAAACAGGTTAGTTTCGTCTTCGATTATCTCAACTTTCTGGTAAAATAAGTATAGTTTATTATTTAACGGGAATCCATGCAAACACCAGATTCTTTCTTTCACAAAATTTTCATCAGGCAATGGTTTGACCAACTGCTTAATGTTTCCATATTCATCACAGATATATTTAAAATCGGTAAATCCTTTAGAACCAAGATTATGTTTCAGCAATAAACCGGTGTTTGAGATGATCTCATCAATCCTGTCCCAACCTTCCGCCAACTCCCCCGGTTTAATCGACTCTTCACCAACATACCAAAGACTGCCTTCTGTGGGTCTCTCACCAATCAAGGTATCCCCGAAAAACCAAAGTGTCTTTTTACTTAATGGTATGGAATAAGCACCGTCCTGTCCCACCATTCGATGGACATTATCGGTAAACTGCGGACCGAGGTCGCGAACCTTTTTAACTTCTAATTTTTTCACCAATGTTATACCAGTTTCTGAGTAAGGAGATACAAAGGTTTAACTTCCCTCCCCCCCCCCCTACACAGTTAACCATTTTTATGCAGAGTCTATTACTATTCCACCCCCGACAGGATCTATGGACTGCTTTTCTTCTATCTATTGACCAATCCCATCAGGATATTTACCTGATCTTGCCTATTCCAGCAGGATCATCTTCTTCGTTTCGGTGCGATCACCCGCTTTTAGCTGATAAAAGTACATACCACTGGGCAAACCGTCAGCCGTAAATAGTGTCTCATATACACCTGAATCCATAACACTATCTACCAGTTTAGAGATAAGTCGCCCAGTAATATCGTACACAGACAGATCAACCTTTACTCTTTCATCAATCGTGTAAGTAATAACAGTAGATGGATTAAAAGGATTGGGGTAGTTCTGGGATAACTCAAATGTGTTCAGCGTGATTTTGTTGTCATCCACTGAAGCACCTCCGGTAACTGTGACCCAATGATTCATAGAAGTATCCAGACCTGCCAATTCCCAATCAACATCTTCACCATTAACAGTAGAATCATTTATGAACATCAACATATCCCCCGTGTTCACCGTTACAAGATAACCAATAGGAAATTCCCCATTCATTTGACCTACCTGTAAATCAACAGTTGCTTCATACCACATATCTCCAGGATGAGTATAACCTGTATCCGAAATTAAGTAAATCCATTTCATGCTATCGGGAGTATTAAAAAGTGTGTCTAAAAGAACAGGTTGACCATCAATTGTACACCACACACTGCCAGAATCTGGATCAAGGATCATATCTCCAAAATAAATACCATTGGCATTGTATTCTCCCGAAACGAAAGACCAATCATCCGGAACCATAATACAAAGTACACCTGGATGAGGAGTTTGGTTCTCAGCGTTCATATCCGTAACTGTAACTATTGTTTGAAATGTCTCTCCGGCTTGAATAGTATCGGGCTGTTCTACTTCCTCAATAAGACATCCCGTTGATATCAACATTATTGAAACTAGTATTATCGTTTTTTTCATTTTAACCCTCCTTTGGTTTTTATTTTCTGATCATACATTTATAATAACCTTCTATCCTTTTATTCCGGTCATTATAAAACCTTTGATGAAAAACCGCTGGAATAAAAAGAAGATAATTATTACCGGAAGCATCATAATAATGGAAATGGCCATTAGTTGACCCCATTCGGTACTGTGCTGACCGACAAACATTACAACGCCCAGAGCCAGCGTTCCTTTCAATTTATCTGAGAGATAAATGAGGGGCCCCAAGAAATCGTTCCATGTGAACATGAATGTCATAATTGCTACTGTTGCCAATGCAGGTTTGGCCATAGGAAGCATTATTTCCCAATAGATCCGCCATTCCGAGCATCCATCAATCCTTGCTGCATCAATCAATTCACGGGGAACGCGTAGAAAAAACTGCCTTAATAAGAATATGTTGAAAGCTCCCCCACCCAGAAACGCAGGGACAATCAGTGGTTTAAACGTGTTAAGCCATCCCAGATTTTTAAACATAACAAACACCGGAATCATCGTCACCTGTAGTGGAAGCATCATTGTCACAAGGATAAAAATGAACAATTTATCGCGCCCAGGCCACCTCAACACCGCAAACGCATATGCAACCAGTGAACTTGAAAGAAGTGTCCCCAATATGGTAAAAAGGGAAATGAACACTGAATTTCTGAAATAGGCCAAAAACGGCAGTTGAGACCAGATATCCACATAATTCTGCCACCGCCATATTTTAGGTATCCATTCCGGTGGATAGGCAAAGATCTGTTCGTTCCCTTTGAATGAGGTTGAGATCATCCATAAAAATGGTAAAAGAGCTAGAATTGCCAGCCCTATCAAAACGACATAATTGAAAATGTGTCTAATTTTCTTAATCACTTTTTTATCCCAGTCATTACCATAGATTAGACCTGCAGACCTTCATAGTAAACCATTTTCCGTGACATCCTGAACTGGATTAATGTGAGCAACAACGTAATGATCAATAAAATCCAGGCCAATGCTGAAGCATATCCCATATTATAATCCTCAAAAGCCCGATTATATAGATAAAGATTATAAAACAATGTCGAGTTTAGTGGCCCCCCTTTTGTCATTACGTAGGATTCTGTAAAAATCTGCATCGAAAATATTACCTCGATCACTGTCCACAGAAAAATTATTGGTGAGATTATTGGCAATGTTATGTGAAAAAATTTATCTTTCTCACTACCGCCATCCAGTTCAACCGCTTCATAGAGGTGTTGTGGAACACCCTGAAGAGCTGCCAAAAATACAAGCATCCTCCCACCACCAATGGACCAGAGACTCATCAGAATCATTGCTGGTTTTGACCACTCGGCACTTTGAAGCCACAAAGGCCCCTTAACACCGAAAAACGCTAATACAATATTGACCAGTCCAATCTGAGGATTAAATAACCACATCCAAATAACAGACATAACCACACCAGTTATGATGGACGGAATGAAATAAATTGTCCTAAACAGCCGTATACCACGCATAGATCGATTCATGAAAACAGCCAGTAATAAAGAACCAACAATGCTTAGAGGTGTCCGAAACCCGGTGTAATATAATGTATTCCAGATAGATTTCCAGAAATATGGATCCTTAAATAAAATCATCCGGTAATTTTCGAAACCGACGTACATAGGAATACGCAACACATCATATTGACAGAGACTGTAATAAAATGACATAACGAACGGATAGAGCCCAAACAGAACAAATCCTATCACCCAAGGAGAAAGGAACAAATATCCGAGTGCAACTTCTTTTTTCGATGCCGTTAACTGCAACTTAATTCTCTTCCTTTTTCAGTTTAGCATATACATACTGATCATACATCACAGCCCTGTCCAGCTCAGTTTGAATCCGCTCCTCAGCATCGGCTAACGCTGCGGTAACTGTCTGAATGCCGTGAATTGCTCTCTCCTCAGCCTGAGAATATTCCCGCCAGAACACGTCGTGAGCGAGAGGTACGATACTGGGTGAATACGCAAAATCCATTTGACGAATGAAAATCTCCATCGATGGGTCTGTTATGAATACCGGGTCGTTGGCAGCAAGTTTATTTGCTGGAAAGAGATTTTCCTCTGTCTGTAGTGCAGTTTCAATCTGAGTTTCTTTCGACACCAAAAACTTTATAAAATCCCAAGCAGCCTCCGGATTTGCAGCTCCACGCGGGATCCCCACCCACCAGCTACCGGCACTGGACGCAGTTGGAGATCCTCTAAAACTTGGAATGTAGGTAATCCCGTAATCCAGATTCGGAGCGTAACGTCCTATCTGTTCAGGAAAACTGCTGTCAAGCACCATCATCGCTACTTTCCCAGAAATAAAACCATGCTGGTCAGCAAAACCAAATCCACCCATAAATTCCATAATTTCATTCAAACCAAATTCTTGAATGAAATCAACAACCCACTGGATCCCGCTTACAGTTTCAGGGTTAGTCAGGGATACAACGGTTTTATCTTCTGAGGTAAACTGCGCTCCCTGTTGCCAGGCAATCAGGTTAGAAGTCCGTAAATTCCCATAGACGGGAAGATAACCCATACAGACGATCTGTCCTTTCTCATTTCTCTTCAGTAGTTGCCTTGATAACTCCCAAACATCTTCCCACGTTTTTGGTGGTATATCTGGATCTAATCCTGCCCCCCTGAAGATCTCACGGTTATAGAAAAAAGCATAAGACGCCGTGTTTACAGGAATTGCGTAAACATGGTTTTTCCACTTCATCTCTTCCCAAAGAGCCGGGAAGAAAACTGTGTGATCAAAATGATCCCGCTCTATAAACTGATCTAAAAGGATTAACGCATTCCTGCTTGCCCAACGGGGTACAGGTATAAACTGGCTGACAAGGTCAGGAGGGTCTCCACTTAGCACGGAAGTAAGTATCTTTCTCTCGTGATCCTGCCAGGGAATTGATATGGCTTCAACAAATATTTTATCCTGAATACTATTAAACTTTTTTATCGCATAGTTTTCCACTTCTTTTTGACCAACGATAGTCCAGTACTTTACATTGATCCTCTCTCCTACATTCTCCCGTTCCGGGCTTTGATACAGGAATAATATCCCTACCATTAATACCAAAAAACCTGTTAAAACTGTTTTTCTTAACATTATTAATTGAAACGAATACCTACCGTTAATCTCTGGATTTCATTGAATATTTCACCGTAATCCATATAGGAATAGTCTATAAAAATTGTTGTTGAACCAAGTTTGATTGACTCGACACCGAAACCAAATGCCATATCACCCAAGTCCCGGTTGAATCGGTACCCCCATCTCAAAAATAGTTTGTCATACAGAGAATATTCAGTTCCGACACTCACCCACTCATTATTATCTGTTGGGTGAATTACATCCAAACTGACGAGAAGTTTCTGGGGTCCCCATCTATAAATATTATCGCTTGCACCAATCTTAAAAAGAAGAGGTGGTTTGAACTTTCTGTAAACGGGTGTTATATCGGGACCAAAATGCTGTAAAACAAATGCGAGCTTGAGATCTCTGTAACCTGTGGCATAGGATGATCCTAAATCAAACAGGATGTTATCATAGCTAAACACATCCAATGTTTCCTGTACATATTTAACCTGCCCACCGATATTCAGCTTATCTGTAAATTTCCGTGACACGGCAACTCCAATTAGTAAATCACCTGCATTTACCATATACCCGGTTCCTGTCGGCTTCAGAACTGTCGTTTCTTCAAATTTCTCAATCTGATAAGAAAGAACACTTAAAGCAAAGGAGGCAAAATTAAATGAATAGGAAAGAGACATTGTGGAAATTTCGGAGTTTACCAGCCAATCGTTCCGGGTAAAAATAATGTTTAATCCTTTGCTATCAGCTATGCCGGCCGGATTCCAGAAAACAGCATTTGCATCTCTTACGACGGTTGACACTGCACCGCCCATCCCGCTTTCCTTACCACCCACATCGATTTTGAGGAATTGAAGCCCAGACATTCCCGCCTTTGTAAACTCAAAGCCGTAATCCAATTGACCAATCGCTGCCGAACAAAAGAAATAAAAAAAGACAATTATATTTACAGACTGCCTTAGCACACTAATAATCCCTCATTTTATAACAATCAATGTTCCTTTCGCATAGCCCACTTCTGACTCCACCGTCCAGTAGTAAATCCCCGGCGCAATGCGTTGTTTGGAATTGGTTAATTGGTCCCAAGTTGCATCTCCCGTTTCCCCCTCGTGATCAATGGTTCTAATCCACTCACCACTTGAAGTATAAATTTTTATGGTGGAAGGAGATGGCAGATTTGTCCAGATAATCGTGTTTTCCTGACCAGTGGTTGGTATCCCCGATACTTTTCGAAATGGATTTGGAAACACTGAAACATCCAAGACGTCCTCCGCAGGAGCACTTGCCGCTTTTATTGGTATTTCATTCATGTTCGTGAACCAACTTTCATTGTCCATACTATCAACAGTCGTCACGGCATAGAAATATCCCACACCGAGATTAATACTTGGATCATCATATTGCCACTTACCGGTTTCGTTGTTAAAGTACCGGCTAATATCCAGCTCTTTCCTTACTCTTATTTTACTTTTTATTACATCATACGGCCCAATAAAGGCGTGATCGCTTCGATATACCACATATTTTTCAATATTTATCCGATTACTTTTTGGATTTACCCATATATCTTCCAGCGGATCCCAAGTAACGGATATGAGTTGTTGAGCTGGTGAAGGAATTATATCAATCTCCGGAGATGGTGGCGGTAAGCTGGTGAAAACGAAATTATTGTTGAACAGTCCAATCGCATTATCTACGGTTGATCTTAACGAATCCAACCCCTCATTTAAAAACCGGTCTTGTATGGTAAACATTTCATCATTTTCCAGATCCACTACGTCATCCAATTCCAAACCATCCACTGCTTCCACTATTGAAAATGAAATCGTCTCCCCTGTATTCATATCGTATGGTCCAAACGACATCATTGTAAACGGGACGATTGTATCTCCCTGAGCAGTTTGCAGTGAAATATCCTGGCCAGAAACAATTGCATATAGATCTTCTTCCGAATTTCCGGAGAGAGATAGATTTATCGCATTAATTAGATAATCGGTAAAAAAAATATGTGCAGGTTGTTCTTCTCCATTTCCGTGGACCGTGGCATCAAGATAGGCAAACCCGGCGAATCCCGGTGACAATAGTTCGCCATCAGTCCAGTTACCGATACCATTAATAAAATCAAAAGCACTTGTATAATCAAATGAATAAATCATCTTATATGTGCTATCATACTCAACCCTGTCATCAATCCTGTTGAGAGCATCACCCCACCCGTTACAATTCCGAAAATCCTGGTAACTGGGGCGGAGCAGGAAAACAATTCCTACGTAAACATCGTCAATAGTTTCCTGATTCAAATTAGTTACGTCGTAGGTAATAATAATGTAATCATTATTGTTGCGAAAGCTCCAAGAACGGCTCGTTCTTTGAAAATTAAAATTAGTGGTAGTTGTCCATTCAGCTACTATTTTCTGCTCTGCTTCATCAGGATTATATCCCTGGGAGCCAATATAATTCTCATATTTAATAATATCCTCAAATGTCCCATTATCAATTTCACTGGGACCGTTTTGAGTTAAAAACACCTCTCCATTTTGATACTTCCCTCCAATCCACACTCCAGCTTTATAGAGATATGATCGTTGATCCCAGGGGTCATTAAAAGTATGAGGACCCGCCGGCCAATCCATACTTGGATAATAATCACCAGTTCTTAATGGATGTGATCCGTGAGTACCATCATCATTCATTGTGTCCCATAACTCACCTCTATCATGGTGTTCAAAATTAGGTATTCTGGTCTGACCATAATTGTGTGTAATTAGAAAAACAAACAGGATAAGTAACAGGATGGGTTTATGCCAACATATCTTTAAGTTATAAATCATAACTGAATCCCATCATTATTTTTCGCGGATCATAATAAATCGACCAACTGATATCATATCCACCACCATCAACTGTCGTGGGTTCTCCGGTTTCGACAAATTTTTCCATCGTTACTGGATTAAAAATAGTATCTCCCATCGATTTGATATTTTTCTGATTGAACAAGTTTGTTACATACAAAAAGATCGACAACCCGGATCTTCCACTGAAATGCACTGTTTTTTCAACCTTTAAATCAGTAACATGGATACCCGGATACCTGTAGTTGTCATATGTATCCGATGGATCATCTTCAGTTAGGTACGTAAATGACTGTCCGGAAGTATATCTATATAAAAGACTCAGACGAATATCCGATATAAGAGCATTTTTATTATTGTACGGAATTCTATAGAAAATATTAGCTCTCAACAGATGCGGTCTACTAAATTGTCGTTCAATAACAATTGACTTAAACCCCTCGGTATACCATTCATATTCCGGTTCTCCATTTTCGTCAAATATAACCTTATGTGGGGAAGCTCTCCCATGCATTGCTTTGGAAAAACTATAATTCATACTGAATACAAATTTGTCTGAAAACAAGGTTTTAATATTTACCTCAAACCCTCTTGAATCACCATAATCTCCAGGAAGTGGGGTATCCGTTATCACCGTACTGGTTTTCTCTGTAAACGGGTCCCATCCATAAAAACTTTTGTCAAACAATCCAAGGGGATCATCTGTCTGGTTGTATATATCTTTATAATAAGCTGTTAGGTTCATAACCACAAAATTTGAAAAATTGTGCTTCAATCCAACTTCAAACATAATCGTTTTTTGGGGTGGTAAAGGCTCGACAGTTAATAATACAATTCTTTCATGATCGGTTGCTACTGACGGAATATGCTCTGGATCTCGTCCTTCCTCCTCAGCTGCATCATTCTCTTTTATGATATTTTCCACAATATAAGTCGGTCTAAAATATCGGAATAGTCGCATTCTATTTAAAGCAGGCATCTGATAGAAATGGCCGTAGTTAAAGTGTAGTACAGTGTTGATAGTGATGGGAAAAGATACTCCTAATCTGGGACTTATCATTGAATGATCCGGAACTGGCGACCTGGGTTTATCTAAAACATTTTTAAACGAATATTTCATATGTCCCAGTGAATCAACCTGGTCACCATCGATGTCCAATGATTCATTATATAACGTATCAATAGCCAGATTATACGTGTCATGGGAGATAAACCAGTCAAAGTTCGGATTGAAATAATCATAACGTACCCCAAAATTCAATATCATACTCTCAAACTCCATCTTGTCCTGCAGATATGTCGAAAATTGAATTGGGTGAAACGTTTCGTGTAGTCCCCTATCCATATACTCTGATCTGTCGATAGAAAGTGTGGTAAACCTGTAATTATATTTTTCTGCAACTGTGTTATATCGATATTCAAAACCGGCCTTCACCTGATTTTGAAAATTTACCTGCCAATTTAAATTCCCGGTAATAGATATATCACCAGTCTCTTCTTTGGTGTCATGAATGAAAAAATACTTATCAAAATTTTCATTTGGAAAATCTGGATAACGATAGTAACCCCATAATGTCAATTCATAATCATCACCGGGCGATATACTCGCATATTCCGGTGGTTCTTCCTTAAAAACAAACCAGTATCGGCTGATTTTAAGTTCATAAAACATTCTGTCACTCAATGCGTGATTCCACTGCAGAGTGAAAAGTGAAGTATATGTATTGTTGATACTTCCATATCCGCGAAAATATTTACTTGCCATTAAAAAATCTGCCAGATGTCTATATCCGTGTACCTCATGGTTATACATACCAAACAATTTCACTTTCATCTTGGGATTTAATGGAAAACTCAACATTAAATTCACATTTTCCATATCACGACTGTCCCGTGGCTGAGGGAGTGTATATACTTCCTTTTTAAATTGAGATGTAATAAAAAACGTGTAATTTTTGCTGGAAAACGGCAACGGTCCTCCAAATGTTGTAAAAATATTATAGCTCTGAATTTTTCGATAGTCATAAACCTGTTTTGAACGGTATTCATTCCACCACAAAGTATCCAAAGTACCAGTGGAATCTATATGATCACGAAATTCCTTTGAATAAGATGACCACCATTTATCATCCAGGGAATCAATAAAATCCATATGAAGTTGGTAAATACTGTCACTGGGCGGTTCATTTTGATAATCCAGCCACCATAGACTATCGATCTCGGAAAGATAACCAACATGATTTAAATATTTTTCCGAATAAGGATAGGCATACAGATAATTCCCAAAATGCTTTTGACCCGGAGGTGTATAAGAAATTTCCACAGAACCTTCATATCTGTCACTCCCTTCTTTCATTATCATATTCACAATACCTGATTGAGCATTGCCGTATTCTGCAGTAAATCCCCCTGAAAGAACCTGGATCTCCTTCACTGCTTTTACATTCACATCGGTGAATGAACCCCCTGCGTCCCTTTTGTTAATTGTTAATGATTCTGTGCGAACACCATCAATCATCCAGGATACTTCATCCTGATCCCCACCCCTGATGACATACCTGCTTTCACCGGAACCGGACTCGCCTTGATAACCTCTAGTCCCACCCTGAACAGGAATAGGGTCAAAAAACACACCCGATTGAAACATGACCGCATCTTTAGCATCTACTACTGGCAACTGATCGATAGATTTAGTATCTACATACTGAGTGCTTGATGTCAAATCTTGCTGGACCACAGGTCTTTCCGCAATAACTACGATCTCCTCTAGACTGATAGCACCGGGTATGAGAACCGCATCCAAGTTAGTCGTTAAACCAGTGGTTACCTGAACATCCTTAATAACATGGGGCCGATATCCTATCATCTCAACTCTTAGCGTATATGTCCCGCTTGGTAATCGTAAAATTACAAATTGACCCTTTTCATCTGTCGCTGCACCAAAGGGCGTATCTTCAACTATCACATTTACACCAACTAACGGTAAACCATCAAACGTTGATGTTACTTTACCACGGATTTTACCAGTTGTTGCACAGAATAGCACAGTATGCGATATAGTCATTACGAAAAATATCTTTTTGATAAATCTTTTCATATTAAGCTCTGATTAGTTTCCCAACATACTGAGCACAATTATCATTTTTAAAAATCAATCATAGTTAATAAGAATGAATCTAGGCCAATATATCTCCAATCCCTTCTCTGAAAAAAGACCAAAAAGATCATCCTTCGCGTTGGTAGCATAACTTATAACTAGTTGTCCCGGTTGGGTAGAAAGGTGGCTTTGAACTCGAACAGCATATGAGGTACAGGGTAATTCTCCCCCATGCTCAGGAATTTTGTAAACTGACTTTGATTTACTCCACGGACCGGTAATATGCTCGGTAGTAACGAGGAATACCTCATCAGTATAGGGATTATAGGTAGTACACACATATAACTTTTTATCGGAAATATAATGGATATCAGTTTCTGTGTTTCCGGGTGAAAACAGCGGAACTAAATCATCTGGTTTCTGCCTCCAAACTTTTTCACCATCGCTTAACACGAGATACTCCAGTGCCTTAGAAGATTTAAGATCTATTAGCTTTTCTCCAGTCGTACGAGCCAAAACAGCTCTCCTCTTACTGTCTAAATCATCATATCCCATAAAATAGATGTATGGATGCTCAATATACAAGGCTGTTTGAAATGAACGATGGTGGTCCCAATTGGTAAAATAGTGATAAACCGCCTCCCATTTTGTTGGCTCCTCATTATAGTTAGAGATAATAATCATCACCGATCCCACAATCTCAAATCCTATATCTTTGTCTATATCAATAGCATAACAGAAAATAACCAATACCTCATCTAACAATACCCCAGCAGTTGGCCAGTAATAGTCACCCGGGATACCTTCCTGTCTGGTGAAAAATGCCTCATTTTTATCTCCTTGCTTATTCCAATAGAACGTAATTTCAGACTCATCATTTTCACCAATTATCTGAATTGCAATCGAGTTATTGATATACGGGCCACTGCCAACTCGCTTCTTATTTTTTACCTTTCCTAAAAGAGTATCACCAAACAGCCATAAAACCCGATTGCTAGAAAGAGGAATTGAACAAACGACGTCAGATCCTATCCATTCCGACTCATGGTATTGGAATAAATTGTTATATTGATCATACCGCTCGATAGAAATGATATTAAGATCAGGATGTAACTCTTGACCTGCCATACGTGAACCACCTATCAATACTGTTGCAGCCATAAGTACTATTTTAAACTCCCATTTTGTCATATTTTAAATTCTGCATTCATTGGTATAAAAAATCGATTCATTTCGATCACACAGATCCTTCAATTTCAATTGTATAGGTAAAACTGTCAGCCCGATAGAAACAAAGATTATATTCTACAATTCGGTTGCCGGGGTCATAAACAAATCTTTTACGATATAAAACTGGATCACCAATTTTGAGATTCAATTTTTCAGATAATAGCTTATCGGCTTTTATGGCTTTGATCTCTTCTTTAGACAGAGTAACCACTGTTGAGTATTCATTCTCTAAAAGATCATACAGATGATGTGAGAAATCCTCCTTCCCAGTCAATCCAATACGTGGGTGAAAGTAGGAAATAAAAAATACTATAGGACCTTTATCCATCCCCCGTAATCGTTCTAATTTTATCACCGCTTTCCCAGGTGCAATTGAAAATATTCCTGCTAATTCATCACTGGCTTTTACCCAATCAACTGATATGTCATAATTTCTAAAAGGAATACCTTTGGAATTCATTTCTTGAGAGAAGCTTAACCATTTATCTAATTTTGTTCTGACAATCTTATCAACTACTCTTGTTCCAACCCCTTTTTTACGAACAATCAGTCCTTCAAAAACAAGTTTACTAAAGGCTTGCCGGACAGTATTTCTGGAAACACCTAGCCGTTTGGCTAAATCTTCTTCACTCGGCAATAATTGTCCACTATTGTACTTAGTAAGCTTAACCATCTCTCGAAAAATTTTTTCAACCTGGATATAAAGAGGAATGTCACTTTTATGATCTATCTCAAGAATCATTTTCTTCAATATCCTATGTCCATATGTTCATACAAATTATCCAGTTTAATTTTATGAAATAAAAAAGAGCTTGTCAATTATTTAATGAAAAAAATATTACGTTTACAGAAATATTAACTGTTATATTCTTTTCAACATTTATCAATTAAAAGAGATAAATTAATAATGTATCATCATAGTGATTCCAATATCAACTAATTATAAGGATCACAACGGTTTAAAATGTTTAAAATAGCAATAATTCAAATACATATAGAAGGAGGGAATAAATCTAAAATATTAAACATTCAGAAGAAATGATCCATGAAGCGGCATCTTGTGGTGCTAATCTCGTATTGTTACCTGAGGCTATGAACTTGGGATGGACTCACCCTTCTGCAAAGACGATGGCTGACTCAATCACCGATGGGGATACTTGCCATTCCTTGATTAGATCAGCAAAAGACAATAAAGTTTTTATCTGTTCAGGACTGGTTGAAAAAATTGATGATAAGGTTTTTAATTCCGCTTTGATAATTAATAATAGAGGTCACAGTATTCTGAAACATCACAAAATAAATGAATTAAATATAGGACATGATTACTACAATCAAGGGAATAGACTTAACATTGTTCATACAGATCTTGGAATATTAGGAGTCATGATCTTTTCTGATGCCTTTGCAAAGAATCAAGTATTAAGTCGTTCTTTATGCTATATTGGAGCAGATATTATTTTATTACCCTGCTGTTGGGCTGTACCACCGGAATATGACAATTCAAAAACGCCCTATGATAAAACGTGGAAAGATGCCTATATACCAGTAGCAAGGGATTTTAGTGTATGGATTGCCAGCGTCAGCAATGTTGGGTCAATAAAAGCTGGGCTCTGGAAAGGATGGAAATGCATAGGAGGTTCATTTGTTATTGATCCTAAAGGCAACGAAATTTTACAAGCTCCTTACGGAGTAGAAGCTGAAAAAATTTGTTATGTTGATATTGAAATCGTTCAAAGAACGACAAGAGGAACTGGATGGCAAGAGCATTGGCAAACTCATAGTTATCATGTTAATACGACTGAAAAAGGAGGTCATTAGGTAATACATTGATAACTTTTGGGTTGAAGATTTTATTCTTACACAGAAAATGGTAGTTTTAAAAATATAGCCTAAACAAAATAACTATACACCCCATAAAGTTCTGTTAATTCCCAAAGACGACCCACTCTCTCAGGAGGTACCAAAGGCGCCACCGAACAAGCTGTACTGAGTATAAATCCACCATCAGGCATTCCTGACCTTATAGTTCTTATTACTGTTTTATCGACATCCTCATCACTTCCTTGAAGAAGTACATTTACGGAATCAATATTACCTTTAAGAAAGGTTTTACTACCTACACGTTTTTTTGCATCATCTATTGTCACATCACCTAATGGAGGGGGATCCATACACTCTATTCCATCAACACCGCTTCCAGCAATTATTTCTAACCGGTCAGAAATAAAGCCACACGTGTGTAAATAGGTAAATACCTTCAGCGGTTTCAATGCTTCAACTAATATTTTAACCGATGGTAGTACAAAATCCACATAAGCTTTTGGCGATATGAATGTAGACCCAGCATATGGGGAAGAAATTTGAAGACTCTCTATATTACCCAATTCAACCTGTGCTTTTGCATATTTAATACTTTGTCGATCAAAAAAATTTACCAAGGATTTAAAACGACTCGGATCTTGAATAGTAGCAATCATTGCATCATCTAAACCTGGAAACCATTGGATCGCGCGGGAAAAACCATCTGGTACCCAGCTTCCAATGTGGTAATCGTTCCCCAAAATCTCTCGTGCTAATTGACTACTGTAAAAATCTTCAAGTTGATATGGTGGCAAATCAATCTCCCAGGAACTTGGGTCTGCCTGTTTAAAAATATGCGTCGAATTTCCTTGGGGTACTTTATATATCCACTCATTTAAAAACATATCTATCTTTGCACTCTTTTTTATACAAGGTAGATATAAAACTACTCCATCAAATTTATAACGTTTTGTTATGTTACACTCTGCTACTATAAATTCTTCAATTGTTTCCGGAATCCTACCACCTTGAGTTCCATTACGAATAATATGTTCTAAACTAAGGAGACACCAAACAGGAACTCGATCAGGTTTTTGATTCTCCATTGCAGTTTTAATACGTTCCCGTGATGTCATTATTCCTCACATATTTTTTGTTAACTTGAATTACTCAATAGCGACTTTAAAGTTAATGATGAAAAAAAAGTTAGCTCACTCCCAAATTTATACAGGATCATTCCAATCTCACATTCACCGCCCGATCACCTTTGACATCAACCTGCACATCGAACATCACCCGCTGCCTTTTCCGCAAACCTTTTTGCTGAAGATTGATCCTCAATCCACTCACATGGACGAAATAATCCTCACCATCGTCGCCAGTGATAAATCCATATCCCTTGTAGCGATCGTACTCTTTGACAGTTCCTCGAATCATAATTTTCTCCTAATTATTAAAGTGACTCCTCTCTTAAA
>JADHVS010000244.1 GCA_016783865.1 Bacteroidales bacterium | reverse complement strand
CAGTCATTCCATTCGTTCTGGAACATCATCCCGTATTCGTCGGCCAGGTCGTACCAGAAATCCGGAACTATACCCACACAAATTCGCATGGTGTTCCAATGGATGATCTTGGGATCATCGATGATGAGCTGCTTAACCCAATCCCGATCCCAGGCTAAGGCACCGCAGTCCGGATCCTCAAAAAAACGTTGCAGGGTGATATTGGTGCCCCGGAGCAGGATCTTTTCCCCGTTCAGATAGAAATATTTACCTTTTCGTTCAAAGTCCCGCATCCCAAAGTGATCCAATTGCCTATCGACCGGAGCCCCGTTCATCAGGAGTATGGTTTCAGCTGTATAGAGAAAGGGATCATCCGGATTCCATAGGTGGGGATCATTGTGAAGTATATTTATTTCTGCTTCTGTAAAGTGCTCCCTTCGTGCATCTACAACTAGCGTCCCTTCACCTGTAAGCCTTCCAGTTTCTTTTTCGCGAAGGAGGATCTTTAAGCTTACCGAATCGGACTTGGGGTCCCCGTACATGATTTGTTGGGGTAAATAACTCCGGAGCCTGATCTTAACCAGAACCATTCCCCCGGCCACATTAGGCAGAATAAGGACATTGTTGACCTGTACCTTTCCAGAAGCGATCAACTCCACTTCGTCCCAGATCCCAGGTAGATAATGTTCTTTTTCCTTGTCGGTGGAACCTGCTGCCTGGGGAGGAAGCCAGTAACGGTCACCCACCCGGATAAGGATCTCGTTCTCCTCCCCGGGCTTCAGGGCACGTGTCACAGGAAATTCAATGGGCGTATAGCATTCCATGGAATTTCCCACTTCTATTCCGTTCACAAACATATGGGTCACATATTGGCTTTTTTTGATGCGCAGGAGGAACTCCTTTCCCTCAAGGCTATGAGGGATCAGGATCTTTTTCCGATACCAGTTGTACTGTGGCACATAGTCGATGTCATATACCCCATGCGCTTCCTTGGATTCTTCATGCCCGGGTTTTTTAAACCAGATATCGTAATCATCAATCCGGGGCTCCGCAAGGTGAATCAGTCCGGGCACGGGAATAGTCCGGGTGAATATTTCCGGAGGAAAAGCTTTCTCGGTACGATCGAACTCCCAGGTCCCATTGAGATCGATCACGGTGCGCTGAGCAATGGCACTGGCAAAGTGGAAAAGAAGCAGAAAGGCTAGAAGAGTTCTCATACGGATGCTTTGTTTAGGGTTAAAACAAAGATAACAAAACAACTCTTGTAGCATCCCTAACTCAAACTGCTTCGGTACGCCGCTATAACAGTGAACGGTGATCGGTGAACAGTGATCCGAAGATTTCTGATTATTCAAAGGCTTTCGGAACTCCGCAGATCATTTTAAAAGGCTTATCCCCTTTGTTTCTGTACTGGTGCTTTTCATCCGGATTTACCAGGGCGAAATCGCCAGCCTTTAAAGGAGTTTCCTCTCCGGCATCATTTACGAGCGCCCCTTCCCCTTCAATGATATAGTTCATGTGTTCATAGGGATGCTGGTGGTAGGGCGTGAATCCGCCAGGTTCAACAGTAAAAACACGGTAAGAATATACGGGTGCACCGTCATCGCGGGAGAGCGGGACCTGCTTCCAGGCTCCTTTTGCTCCTTCCATATGGACCTCCTTCTTTTCAACCTGATCAAGTGAGATTATCTTCATAATTTTAAACTTTAAATTATCTTTGATATTAGATTCCTGGTAACTCGCACCTCTTCGTCAAATTAGGCTTTAAACCTAAAATGCTGTAATTTAATTATTGTTTGTAAAATGCAACTTTAGATCTGTTTTCCGATGAGCAAATTTACAGTATATTTTAATTATTCCTTGCTCTGTGTAATTTACCTGGGCTTATTTTTTTCCGGGATATCATTTAATCAATCCGGAAAACCTGGTTCAACCTACGAGCATTCCGGAGATGAAATTGCGCTGGAAAAGCAACAGGGATACATAATAATACCTGGGGGTGGTAAAACAGTTGAGGATGCTGAGAATACAATTGATCGATTTAATTTGAGAACCTTTCCGTTTGAATATTCCGTAGATTTCCCAAAGATTTTAAAATCTGATTCTATTGAGGGATTGAATCCCGGATTTCAGATATGTGTTCTGGGTTTTTGTAAGGACCAGGCTGCTGCTGAAAAGATCAGGGACCTTGTAAATATTACTTCGGAGGAGGTCGTTGATTCCGGCACTCCATTTGATATTGAACCCAAGTTAATTTCAGTAATACAATATGGAAGAAAAAGTAAAGAAAAATAAGGATAAATATTTTGGTATTGGCATTGCCATTGGCTTGCCTATTGGTATACCCATTGGTATCATGCTTGATAATATTGCCATTGGTCCGGCAATAGGTTTATCTATTGGTCTGGTTATAGGGGTTATACTTGAATCCAGGTATAATAAATCAGGCAATGATATGCTGCCGGCCGGGAGGCGAAAGATTATCTCAATCCTCCTCATTGGCATCATTGGGCTGGCTGTTGGAGCATTGCTTTTTACCTGTTTCCTGGGAAAAGGGTGATTCAGGTGAAACAGATATTCATTCCCCTGAAAAATAGTTGATCAGCGTTATGATATTAAGTAACTTACATCGCTTTTTTGCTTTACTTTTTTTCAAAAATTAATCATACCATCATGAAAAGAAATGCGGCTTTAGCATTCATGTTGCTTATTCCTTCCTTTGCTTTCGCACAGTTTGAACAGAAAGTTAGTCTGAATATTTCGGCAGGAACGTTTAAAACGATTGGTCCGAAAAAATATGTTCCGGAATGGGCCACAGAGGATGACGAGTTTGAGCCCTGCCAGATGCCGAATTACCGGCCGGGCCTTTCAGGAAATATCAGTTTCCAGTATAACATTAACAGGCATATTTCCATATCGGCTGAAGCGGGATACTGCTCTGTTTCAAAATGGGAATATATCATTTATGAAGAGTATAATTACCACGGGTGGGAAATTTGCGATACTACAGGTGAACTAATACGGGGTGGACAGGATGAATTGACCTTATCCAATGTGAACATCGGGTTGGGAGCCAGGTATTATCTGATAACAGATAAAAAAATAAAACCTTATGTTTTTGCAGGACTTGGCCTCCATATCACCAGGGCGGATTTTACCGACAACAGGTGGCAGGCTGAAAATGAGCTGGATCTTCTCGAACCGGATGATTCCGGTCCCGATGAACCCTGGCTCGAAGAAAGCATTGGTTTCGGAGTGAATCCGGGATTAGGACTGGAATATTCCATAAATGATTGGCTGGGAATCTTTCTTCAATCAGGTTATTCATTGGTTATTTTAGATAAAAGTAAGTTTAAAACCCCGGATCAGGAAGAAAATCTGCATATGATCAGCCTGCAGGCAGGGATCAGGTCCAGTTTCTGGAAATCTAAAGAACTATGAAACCGAAAATATTTTTACTGCTTATTCTTTTTCTCCTCTGTGCTGGGTTTACTTTCCCGTTGAAGGCGCAATACTTCTTTAATGTGAAGCAGACCTTTCATGAAACAGATCACCAGGTATTTTTTGCCGGCTATTCTGAAGAGGGCAATTTCGTGGCCACTACCGGTTCGGATAATAATATCATCATCTGGAATGCTGAATCCGGTATCATTTTCCGGACGCTGGTCGGATTGAAAAAAAGACAGAATGATGTCTTCTATTCTGAGGAGGGTGATCTCCTGCTCTCCGGCGGTGAAGACCAGGTGATCACCAGGTGGGATACCAAAACACTTGAAATGACGGCCACTTTCAGCGGCCACCAGGGGCCGGTTAAATCTATTGACGTTTCACCCGACAGGAAATTGCTTGCCTCGGGAAGCAGTGACCATATGATAAGGATATGGGACATCGGAAATCATTCAATGATCTACGAGTTAAAAGAGCATAATAAAGATGTCAATGCGGTGCAATTCAGTCCTGATGGCAGGCTGCTCGCATCGGGAAGTGCAGATAAGAAATTAATTCTGTGGAATGTATCCAGTGGCAGCATAAAAGGATTTACGCAGGCGCATAACGGATGGATCCGTGACGTCAAATTCAGCCCGGATGGTAAATTAATGGCCAGTTGCGGGGACGACAAGTTAATCAAGATATGGACTGTTCCTGACCTGGTCAATATTAAAACACTGAAAGGTCACAAAAAATGGGTTCAGACCATCGATTTCACACCGGATGGCAAGTACCTGGTAAGCGGAGGGCATGACAAGCTTATCATGCTCTGGGATGTTAATGAGGAAAAAGTCCTGTATCAATCTGAAAAACAAGCCCAGATAGTATTATCGGTCCGGATAAATCCCCTCCAGCCTGATTTCATATCATCCTGCCTTCTTTCTGAAAATATGAATAAATGGGCTTTGTCCGGCTTTGAAATGGCTCAATGGGAGGGGGGCGGTACAGGTATGCCAGGGCAGCCGGATGAGGTTCAGCGAACAGATCAGGCCACCGGAGAATATCCTCAAATAGAAATTTTTTCTCCGGAGTTTAAAAACAATAGTGTCGAGCATAACCAGGGGGAAATTTTCATTGTAGGAAGAGTACAGGATCCGGCAGGAATAAATGCCCTTCTTCTGAACAGGAAGCCTGTTTCTTTTTCTGAGACTGGCATTTTCCAGATCAACCAAAATCTGATCAAGGGGGAAAACAGGCTGGAATTGGCAGCGATTAACAACTAGGGTAAAAGGACTACCAGGAGTTTATTGGTTCATTGTACATCAGGCATCAGCAGTACAGCAGATCAGGCAGTTATTGCGGTACAAACAGGGAAATATTATGCCCTGCTGATTGGAATCAATGATTATGCCGATGAAGGATTAAGTGATCTTGACAATCCTGTTAACGATATGGAGAACCTGTACTGGATGCTTCACACCAAATATACTTTTGATAAAGAGAATATTACGTTATTAAAGAATCCGACGCGCAATGAAATTATTGTGGCTTTAGACAGGTTGGGAGGAACTCTTTCCAAGAATGATAACCTGCTTATATTTTATGCCGGGCATGGTTACTGGGATGAGAAGGGAAATGTAGGATACTGGATGCCTGCCGATGCGACCATGCAGAATACTGTGAACTGGTTCAGGAACAGCACCCTGAGAGATTTTATCGGAAGTATCCAGTCGCGACATACTTTTCTGATTGCCGATGCCTGTTTCAGTGGAGCCATATTTAAAACGAGGGCAGCATTCCCGGAACCATCCAAAGGGATTCAGAAACTTTATGAATTGCCCAGCCGGAAGGCCATGACAAGCGGCATATTGCAGGAAGTACCCGATGAAAGTATAAATGGGGTATCCGATCATTACCCGCATGTTAACAAACTGAATAATAGGGCTTAAAAAGAATTTGCATATGATTTTAGATGTTAGAAACAAATCAATTGCCTTGAAATCTGTAAAATTGAAGTATTTATATGAATTCATAACGGATGACAATACATTAATTATTTGCAAATCAACCTAATAGTTTACGGGAGAAGATCGGATACCCCATTAAAGTATATTTATTCAATACCTTTTGAAGCGGCTCGATGAAAATGAAGAAGATTATCTTTCTTCGGAAACCCTGTTCAGCAGCTTTAAGACCGCGGTCATGAATAACAGTCCAAATGTGCCTCAGTTTGGAACCATTCAGAATGTGGGTGACGAAGGCGGGGATTTTATATTTATCAGACGGCAGTAAATGTGAAATTTTGAAGGCACAGGGTTTATTCATACCTTTTGTTGCCATAAGTTATTCGGTCTGATTAACAGTAACGCTAATATAAGCCTAATGAAGTTATATTCTTAATAAGAGCAATAGAATGAAGAACAGAATTACCTTCATCTTATTCGTATTCCTGCTGGGATTGCCTGCTGCATACATTCACGGGGCAAGCCAGAGGGTGGATTCGATCCGGATCTCTGAATCATTTCAACTTGTAAAACCGGTCAATTCCGGTGACCACCAGAATGATGTGGTCGATGAGATGCTTGATAATCCTGTAAGGGTGCAGGTTCTTGACTCATTGTCCCGTCCCGTTTCCGGCCAGACAGTTTATTTTAAGATTCTCTACCAGCCAAAGAAATCTGAAGGTTTTAAGGTTTTATACGAAGAGTCTGTGTCTGATTCAGATGGAATTGCCATTACCGAAGTACAACTTGGTAGTAAACCAGGCACTTATGAGATGGCTGCCAGGATTGAATCTTCTATTGATAATGATTTCCAGGTATTTACCTTTGAGGCGAAAAAATCCAACTGGTTCTTCATGCTTGTAATCGGTCTGCTGGGCGGACTCGGACTGTTCCTCCTGGGTATGGATATGATGAGTGAAGGAATGAAGAAAGCGGCA
>JADHVS010000243.1 GCA_016783865.1 Bacteroidales bacterium | reverse complement strand
CTTACATGCTGCCTAAGGGTTGCCATAAGCGGTGAATGTAAATCGGTATAGCAAAATGCAAAATGTATTCTATACCGGTAACATACTGTCTCAAGGAGGGAAGATAGCAGATGTTCATAACCGGTCTTAAAATAAACACCTTCAATACCGGCAAACCTGAACTCCTTTAAATTCAATATTTTTGATAACTGCGGAATTCGTGGCAGTATCTTATGACTAATAAAGCCTGAAATACCAGGTCTGTCAATGATATTCCATTCTTCAGGATTGGCCTGCATGCCTGCTACAATCTCGTCCCTCTCACGAATGATGTAATAGTTGTTGTCATAAAATAAGTTCTGGTCGGTATACAGAGAATAATCTTTATAAAATTCTCCCAGCTTTTCTTTCATTCCAGGGATAGCATCTGTTGTTATCTTCTGCACACGCTCATCATCTATTGGATTCAATCGAGTGAAAATGAATAGCTTTAAGCTTTTGTAAGGAAAAATTCCTACCTGGTCTGCCCATTTGGACGATCGGAGGTTGTTCTTCACGATAAAACCAAATAAAAGACTCTGCATGTTTTGTTTTTCCTCTGGAAGTAAAATCTCCGGATTGGTGAAGTACTTCTCAATGGCACTCAATATGATCCTGTTTGCTGCTGGACTATCCCGCCTGAGATTTCTCTGCCTGCCGCTGGTTGCCCTTAAAGGGGCCTTAACATGAAAATACCTCAGATACCAGGTAGATATAACACTATTTTCATGATATAATGGTCTGTGCACCAGGCAAATTGTCCCCAGTAACCTGCCAGCTTTCTTTAATGTCAGGAAATAGGGTTCCCCGAGGTGATTTAACTTCAGATGAAAGTTTGTGTTTATAAAGGTAAGTCCTCCGGGCGTACCTTGAACCATCGATCCAAGATGGTCCCTGATTTCCTTGTTGGGCTCAGTGATAACCTCTACATCGAGCAGATGATAACTATTGATTTTTTTTGTCCCGTTTTCCATGAAAAAAAGGTTCGCCAATCAAAATTAGCGAACCTTAATATATTATTGAAATAATTTTTATTGCAGCTCTCTCGGCTTCTTCCTGTCGCGCCAGTGCTTCTCAATGGCTTCCAGTGTAATCCCTTTGGTTTCCGGTATAAAATAATAACCCCAGACCAAACCTATTACGCCAACTCCGGCATATAACAGGAAGGCTCCGGAAGGTGAGAGGACATCAATCAGGGTAAGAAAGGTAAAAGTAACAATTGCATTAAACAGCCAGTTGGAAAGGGCCCCGATACTCATTCCGATTCCCCTGACTTTCAATGGGTATATCTCGGAAATGATCAGCCATCCGAGAGGTCCGAGACTGATAGCGAAGAACATAATATAAAGCAATACAAATCCAACGGCAAACCACTTTACGCTTTCGCCGATAGTATCTCTCAATGCAAAACTCACAGCCAGGGCAACAAGTGAAAATACTATACCTGAAAGGCCGATGAAATAAAGTTTGCGTCTTCCGATCCTGTCGATGATCGTCATGGATACTATGGTGAAAAGCACATTAACCACACCCACGCTGACAGAAGCGCTTATCTGTGCCACCTTGCTCTCAAAACCTGCATTTTCAAATATCTCGGGACAGTAATAGATCACCGTATTTATTCCCACAAACTGCTGAATAAACATGATTCCTATCCCGATAAACAAAGCCGTTCTGAGCCATGGTGAAAAAATCTCCTTCCATGATTTTCCGCTCTCCTCAGCCAGTTTGATCTCCTGCTTCATCTCACTAATAGTGGATTCGATCAGCTCAGGTTCCTCGAGCCTTTCAAGTATCTCCCTTCCTTTCTTCTCCTTTCCTTTGCCAATCAGAAATCTTGGAGTTTCAGGAAGGAAAAGCATTCCAATCAACAAGATACCTGCCGGAATAACACCTACAATAAACATGGGCCGCCAGGATTCGAGGTTGGCTTCATTGGCAAATCCACGGTCGCTGAGGTACGAAACAAATATCCCCACAGTGATAAGTAACTGGAAGGAGGAAACCAGTGCCCCCCGGTGCTTTGTGGGTGCAATCTCCGCAATGTACATGGGAACTGCATAGGATGAAATGCCGATTGCTATTCCAAGGAATAAGCGACCTGCGAACAAGCTCTGAGGAGAGCTTGACAATCCGGTCCATAAGGCCCCGATGGCGAAAATTACAGCCGCTGCCAGGATTACTTTTCTTCTTCCCAGGATATCGGTGATCCGGCCACTGAAAGCGGCACCAAATATGGCTCCGATCAACCCGGCAGTAGTGATCCATTCTATCTGTTTATGACCAAGATCCCAATACTCTCTGAAAAAAGGTTTGGCACCGGAAATTACACCGGTATCAAATCCGAATAATAAGCCACCAGTAGCAGCAATGGCGGCTATAACAATGACCAGAGTCTTTCTGCTTTTAGTAGTTGCAATCATTTGTAATGGTGTTTAGGTTAAGTAATTGAGGGTAAACCTATCCTCAATTACAATCTTCAAATGTAATATTTGTGGATTAGAATTTGCTCCAAACAAATCTTTTTATATTAATTCCAAATAATCTGTGGGCATGATACTCAAAAAAGGATTATTTTGAATCATCTTTACGAATTCAAAAAAATGTTCTAATTTTCCATCTCTTTTAAATCCTGTTATTATAAACATAAAATCATGAAATTTCGCACAAGCTTGGCAACCGGCCTGTTAATCGTTTTGGCGCTTTCGATAATGATTCCGGTAACTGCCCAGCTCAAGACACCAAAAGAATTCTTTGGTTTTGAACCGGGATCTGACAGGAACCTGTTTACTTACCAACAACTGATCGATTACCTGAAGGTGGTGGATAAAGAATCTTCCAGGGTTTATTTGAAAGAAATCGGGAATTCGCCAGAGGGCCGATCGATGTATATTGCCTTTATCTCACGTAAGGAAAACATATACAACCTGCCTAAACTCAAGGAAATTAATGAAAAGCTGGCACTCGATCCAAATCTTTCTGAGAAAGAGAAAGCTGAACTGGTCAGACAGGGCAAAGTGTTTTTGTTATCTACCATGTCGATGCACTCTACTGAGGTTGGTCCATCTCAATCTGTTCCCCTGATTGCATATGATCTCGCTACAACCCAAGATTCCCTTAAGCTTAAATGGCTGGATGATGTTGTTCTTATGATTGTACCCTGTCATAATCCGGATGGTATGGATATGGTTGTGAACCATTACCTTAAATACAAGGGAACCAAATATGAAGGTTCTTCCATGCCGGGTGTTTACCATAAGTATGTGGGACACGATAATAACAGGGATTTTGTAACCCTGACCCAGGAAGATACACGGGCCATTGCCAGTATATACAACCTCGACTGGTTTCCCCAGGTAATGGTGGAAAAACACCAGATGGGATCTACCGGTGTGCGTTATTTTGTGCCTCCCAATCATGATCCGATTGCAGAAAATGTACCCGCAGAGGTCTGGAACTGGACCGGAGTATTCGGATCAAATATGGCCAGGGATATGACACGGGAAGGGTGTGCCGGGGTTACCCAGCACTATCTCTTCGATGATTACTGGCCGGGATCGACAGAAACCTGCCTGTGGAAGAATGTCATCGGTATGCTTACAGAAGGAGCCAGCGCCAATGTAGCCACACCCGTTTTTGTCGAGCCCAATGAGTTGGGTGTTTACGGGAAGGGTTTAGCGGAATACAAAAAGAGTATCAACATGACACTGCCCTGGGAAGGAGGATGGTGGCGCCTGTCTGACCTCGTCAGGTATGAGATTGTATCCCTGATGTCGATCGTTAAAACATCTTCATTGCACAGGGAAGACATATTAAAATTCAGGAATCAGGTATGCAAAGATGAGGTGGAAAGGGGAAAGACCCAGGCTCCCTACTACTATATTATGCCGGCCAAACAGCATGATCCCGGAGAATTGGTAAAGCTGGTTAACCTGCTGAAGGAACATGGCGTATCTGTTTATCAACTGACGAAGGACATAACAATAAAAGATCATTTGTATGCGGCTAATTCGATCGTTGTCCCGCTGTCCCAGCCATTCCGCCCGTTTATCAAGGAGGTAATGGAAGACCAGGAGTACCCGGTCAGGCACTATACACCGGGGGGCGAGATAATTAAGCCCTACGACATCGCTTCCTGGTCGTTACCGCTGCATTTTGGCGTAAAAGCCGATGAGATACAGGTGCGTTCGGAAGACCTTGAAGAAGCACTTGTAAAGATTAAAGAATCTTTTAACCTGAACAGGAAGCTATCATTTGGTGAGGGATGGGTTCTTTTCCCGGTGGAGCAAAACGAGAGCTTCCTTGCAGCCTTCAGGCTGATTAAGGAAGGTGTTCCTGTTATGCGTTTAACCGGTGATCTGGAGCAGGGTAGTGCCACATTCGGGAAGGGAAGCTTTGTTGCGGAAGTGAATAGCAAAACAGAAAGCAAAATAAACAAGCTTATCACCTCATTATCAGTTGATCCTGTTGGTCTGGAAAGTAAAGTTGAGTTTAAGAGCAGTCCCGTTAAAATGCCCCGGATTGCACTCATCGAAACCAATTTCCATGATATGGACGCAGGATGGACCCGTTATGTATTCGATTCCTACCAGGTACCATTTAAGGTAGTAAAGCCGGGTGACTTCGAAAAGACCCAATTCTCCGAAGACTTTGATGTGGTTATTTTCCCCGGTTCATCAAAGTCGATTCTTATGGAGGGTAAGCGTGGATCAGAGGGAGACTATTCCATAACCAGCTATCCTCCGGAATTCACAAAAGGTATTGGCAAGAAAGGAATGAAGAACCTGATGGATTTTATCGGGAATGGGGGACATGTCATTGCCTGGGGCAGTTCAACCGGGTTATTTGAAGGAGTATTGTCAATTGGTGAAGAGGATAACAAGGAAGAATTTCAGCTGCCTTTCTCTGATGTCTCGGAACAGTTGAGCAAACAGGGACTGTATATTCCGGGATCACTGGTAAAAATGAATATTACAAGAGATCACCCGGTTACGCTTGGACTGGAGAAAGAGATCGGTGTATTCTACAGGGGCAGTCCGGTGTTCAGGACCTCCGTTCCCAATTTCGATATGGACAGGCGGGTACTTGGCGTAACACCTGAAAAGGAGATCCTTAGAAGCGGATATATTGAAAAAGAGGAGCTGCTGGCAAATAAATCGCTGATGATCTGGATGAAAAAGGACAAAGCACAGTTTGTTTTCTTTGCATTTGATCCGCAGTTCAGGGCATCCACCCATGTTTCTTATAAATTATTATTTAATGCGATTTTACTGGAAAAACTTTAGAAATATAAAAGCTGACTTAAAAGTAAAGCATTTGTCATCCTGAACTTGTTTCAGGATCTATAACTAGCTGATATTGAGATCCTGAAATAAATTCAGGATGACTATTTTATTTTGAAAGCAGACTTTTAAAACAATCTCCCAATTTATATAAAAACAATGAGAAGAAACGTCGAAAAAAAACCAGGTTTTAATCTGTTCTACCTGATCATCATTGCGGTCATCCTGCTTATCATACTTTATTATGTATTGAATCCTCTGGACAAAGAAGGCGCACCAGTTGCCGAAAATTCGAAAAAGATAGAACTGTTCAATGGCCGGGACCTTTCGGACTGGAGCTTTTATCTCGTCGATTCCACGGTGGATCCATCCATTATATATTATGTACAGGATGATGTCATCAACATTGAAGGGGAGCCTTTCGGCTATATGAAAACCAAAGCAGAGTACGAGGACTATAAACTGCATCTCGAGTGGAGATGGCCCGGAGAGGAGTCAAACAGTGGAGTATTTCTGAACATTACTGGTCCTGACCAGAAATGGCCTGCCACCATAGAATGTCAGCTTATGGCAGGCAATGCAGGTGATTTTGTATTCCTTGGTGGATCGGATGCCGCAGAAAGGACCGATAAGGAGAATCGTGTCATCCTGAAAATTGAGGAAAGTAATGAAGTGACACCTGGTGAATGGAATGCATATGATATCATCAACAGGAATGATTCCATTATGGTGTATGTAAATGGTGTGCTCCAGAACAGTTGTACATTTCCGGATCCCCCCAAGGGACATATTGGCCTGCAAAGCGAAGGAGGTCCCGTTGAATTCAGGAACGTTTACCTGGTTTCGTATAATTAATATCTGCAAAAAAACGCTCTTTTTTTGAAAAGCCTCGTCATTCTGAATTTATTTCAGAATCTCATTCTCAATAAGTTGGAGATCCCGATCCGCTGGCCAGCGGACGGAATGACGTAATATCTAGTTTTCTTGCAGGCTAATTAATATAACAGGCCATGATCCCGGGTATACGATGGATTCAACAGTGGTATCGAAATGTTCCATTTGATGGTACCGTTATAAACCCTTGTTAAAAATAATACAGTAAAAAAACTGAAGTTATAACCGGGAATTC
>JADHVS010000242.1 GCA_016783865.1 Bacteroidales bacterium | reverse complement strand
TACCGGTACAACTACAGCAAGGAAAACGGCTTTGGTATTCGTTGCCTTCGGGATTAGGTACGCCCAGGCGCAATCAGTCCTTTTGCCCATTATCTTTTTGGTCTTGGTCGACCAGTATCATTTTGCCAATATTTAAGTTTTGTTTCAGCCAACACTGATTACCAATCTGAACGGTGTGATAAACCTGTCCATCATAGTTTATTGTTGGCATTCCAGGGCATGGTCCGAGGGGAATACCAAATGTTTTCTGTTCACCATATCCGACACCGGCACTATTTATTGCATACGCTTTATAAAAATATTCTAAACCTTGATTCAACCCTGTCAGCGTACAGTCAAAGGTTCCTGTCCCACTCCCCGATTGAATAGGGTCATCATCAATGGAAGGGTTTGATGAGATATTATAACAGGAATTGAAGGTTACAATGAATACTCCGGCGATCAGTGCCGTAAGTAACGTTAAAAATCTGGATGGTTTCATAATATTAGCTTTAACTAAATACATCACATATATAAATATATGAAATATTGATGAGGGGTCAAGAGGAACGTACTGCTTGTCCCTGGTGCTGTTCTGAAGTTCAGTTACAGTTTAATTATTTTCTTTGTTTGCGAGCCTTTCGTAGTTTTTATTACACAAAAATAAACTCCATCAGGTAAACCAGCGATTGAAATGTTCACGTTATCCTGAAGTTCTATGATCCTGTTCAGTACTACATTGCCATGAATGTTGACTAGTTGAACACCCTGGATGAGTTCAGAACTGGTAATGTTGATCTCCGTGATTGCGGGATTTGGTGATATCTCAACAGATGAGATGTGGTCGTCGGATTCATCCATATGTGTGATGAGTTGACTCATCGGAATAAAGAAGTCCATACATTGCGCTCCGTCGTATGTGAAGTCGCGCCCATCCTGTAGCCAATCGTCATAATTAAAAACAGCACACAATGTGGTGATTTCGTTTCCCGGAGGTAATCCATAGAATTCTCCCGGCACATAGGTGATAGAATACTTACCATTACCATCGGGTTGCAAAAAGGGTTCCTGGCCATTGAAGCCTAATGCATTCCAGGCAACTATATGACTCCATAATGATCCACCGACGTCAGCCACTCCCGAATGCATATCTACCCGTGGAGCGCCCACCAGACTGGCCGATTCAAAACAGACAAGTTCCGGATCCAACGTAAGGGTAAGAGTATCCCACGCCGTTGCATTCTCTGGTACTATGCTTATCCCTTCCGGAATTTCCGATTCATTGTTATACCAATGATAAATATTATTGATCCCCGAATGAATATAAACGGATCGCTCGGGAATGGTTTCCATAGTTCCATTGATCTTGAAATTGTAATGGTAAATACCGGTTTCAATTCCAGAAACATATCTATCATAAATGCCAACATAATGATCAACTCCTGGATTCAGCACATATTCCCCAAGGCCATAGATCACCAGATAAGCTACATCATTTTCCGGATCAAAACTTCCCATATCTATCTGGTAATTCAGGTTGACCAGAAAGTAGATGGTTGTATCGCTGATACTGCCGTTTAAAGGAATGATAAAATCCTTACATCCCCCCAGGGGATCATAGTCCCGGCCATCAAGCGACCAGTCCCCGCCATTGAATACGGCGCATATATGTGTCGCATTTGTTCCATAGTAAAACAGGTCGGGGCAAAAGGTAATTGAATAGGTTCCGTCAGGATTGGGTAACAGTACCGGTTCCTGGCCGTTGGCTCCAATAGCATTATAGGCGACTACACCTACCCAGGTGTACCCAGTGGAACTGATGTAGCCCGAATGCATGTAAACCTGGTTTGCCCCAACAAGAGTGCCTGATTCAGAACAGGCAAGTTCCGGATCAAACGTCAGGGTGATCAGGTCAGCGGAAGTTGGGTTATCCGGGCTGACTGAAATGGCCGCAGGCATTTGAGCCATAGCAACGGACAGGCAGCTTAAGCAAGCTACCATAAGACAAAGTAAATTTTTCATAGAGACCTCCTTTTTTATGTCAATAGTCATTCCAAAAATACTTCGGGAATCCGGGGGGCCAAAACTGGTTTTCACTACACGCAGGAAAGCTTTTTGCGGAAAATCCAAAATTACGGCGCAGGAGGAGTCAGCATTAGTAAAAATTGCAAAATCGACCTGGTATGTTAATGCTTTTGGGAAGGAATAAGAAATTAAATTCCTTTTACGGCTGAAATGCAAAAATTGGGTTATTGGTCCCTCCTTTGGACTTCGTCAAGTACATAGGATTCATTATTTTTCCTGGTATCTTTGTATCTGTTCCCGCTCAAACAACGACCATGATTGATCACCATAAGAAAAAGCGTTTTCTGAACCTGCCAAAATATACTGGCGGGAGTAAGGCTTTCAGGGAATTTATTGCAGAAAACCTGCGTTACCCTGAAACCGCACTTGAAGCAAAGGTGGAGGGCTCTGTAATTGTTGAATACGACATTCACGACACTGGCGCTGTGAGTAATCCACGCGTATTGAAAGGACTTGGTTATGGTTGCGATGAAGAGGCCATCCGGGTGGTCCATCTGCTCCAATTCGAAAAGGTGAAGAACAGGGGCGTACGGGTGAAAATGACATCAAAAACCAGGATCAACTTCAGTCTCCCAAAAGTAAGCATCAACTATACTGTTTTATATACCCATAAACCGGATAAGCCTAACGTTAAGCAGGAGAAAAAAGACAGCGATCCTGAACCGTATGAATACACCATTCAGTTCTAAGATTCCAGCTGAAGCGAAATCAATATCTGGTTATATGCCGTGATCAATTCGGCCCAGAGCCTAGTGGCAGGGTTTCGAAACCATGGTCACGCTTTCAGCGGTTCCCTTTATCAGGGCTTCTTTGATTCCTGGTCGCAATGACCAATAAACTCTAACAATTCTGATAATGTTCTCATATAACTTTCCTTTCATGGTTAATTAGTAAATATATAATTTATATAACTGAATAACAGTTATTTATAAAACTATAATCGAAAAAAGTTATTCACCATGTTATCAATTGAAAGGGAATAAGTTAATCCCCCAAAGGCCCTTCCCTATTTTTTATATAAATTATAAGATTTGTTCTTTCAGTTTTTCCTCTCTTTCTTTGTATTCCAATTTGTAACTTATTAAATATTAATGTTATAAATAGAATAATCATGGAAATAGAAGAGTTATTAAATGATTTTTTTTACCTGAATAAGTTGAACCATCTAAAAGGTATACCAATTAAAACTCTGGGTTCTCCTGAGAAGGATCTGTTACCGATCCTGATCGAAGAGATCCTCGGAAGGTTCGGTCTCCCCATTAATTGTGGTTATGAGAATGTCCTAGTGGACTTTATAAACTATGATCAGATTGTTCCGGGGTTAATTGACTCTGTTGTAGACCATTTGGAACAGAAAGGAAGGGAATTTAAAGAACGTGATCAAAATCTTGAATATTCGGAGTCTTTGAAGAACCAAAATGAAAGTAAACCAATAGTAAGTGATGATATCAAGGAATACGTAACTTCACATCTTGATTTTGTTCTAACTGAGAAAGATTTCGAAGATATTGAAACTGGGTTCATCCTCAGATGGAATTATTCAAGTGGTCAGATTGTTGGGGATGGTGATATAAAAAGATCTGTGGATTCTTATCTTACCAGTATTGAGAATCCAATGGACAGGAAGAAAATGTGCAAAGTAGTAGATACAATCTTGGATTATATTGAAATCATTGATCAATCGAGTGATAACCGTTAAAAAATATGATATGAAAACAAAAATTGAATTTCTTCATATGTCTGTTATTAGACAAATGAAGTATGATGAGATATCCCAAAAACTTGGGGTAAATAGAAAACAATTATCAGAATGGTGGGAAGAATTGAAAGAAGAACGTAAAAAGATCTCTGAGGTTAGGACTTTATTTAATAGGAAGAAATTCCAAAAGGTATCCTTCCCTGAGTTTTACGACTGGTATCAAAATCAAAGAAATCAATGTCATTATTGTGGTTTGACACAGGGAGAAATAGACATCTTAATCAAAGATGAAAAAATTAAAACAAGAAGATTGAAGACAAGAGGTCGAAAATTAGAACTTGAACGTCGTCATCCAAATCTTGATTATGACCAGATAGATAACCTTGTTCTTTGTTGTTATTGGTGTAATAACTCAAAAAGTGACGAATTTACCGAAAGTGAATTTGGACCCATTGGTATTGAAATCGGAAAGATTTGGAAAAACCGTTTAGTATCTACCAAAACGAAGTAATTGATGATTTTCCTGTCGTCCCTTTTGCGGGAGAGATTACCAAATTTTACACAAGAATTTCAAAGAATTCTTCAACGAAATAATGTTCCATTGACTTTTCTGGACTTGACATCTGATATTTGGTGTCGAGATTTTCTACCTGTTCAGGTGGGTAGAAACAAGTTTGTCCAGTTTTCACTAACAAAGGACTATTACCCAAAAAAGTTGAAACACCTCAGGACGGACCCTTCACCAATTTGTAAGGAGCTGGGAATTGAAACAGATATACCCGTTTTCAATTGTCATCCCATTTACCTTGATGGTGGGAATGTCATTCGGAAATACAATAAGGTCATTATCACGGATAAGGTTTTCAAGGACAATAAAGGTATTCCACCTGATGAATTGAAAATGATTTTGAAAGATTATCTCGAAGTTAACAGGGTCATCATTATTCCCAAAGAACCGGGGGAAGATTCTGGACATTCGGATGGGATGGTCAGATTTGTCAATGAAGATACGGTTCTCATAAACGATTATTCAGTCGTTGATACAGATAGGAAATTTGTGAAAGAATTATTCCAAACCCTCAAAGAATCTGGACTTTCAATTATGGAAGTACCTTATAAACCAATTGAAGGTAGGATCAATCGGATTCAACCATCAACGGGGATCTATGTCAACTTTCTTCAGGTTGAGGATAAAATTTTCCTACCAACTTTCAATGATCCATCTACTGATAACCGATCAATTTCCGTTTTCAAAGAGATATTTGGGTCGGGAAACGTAATACCAGTTCCTTCATTGGAGTTAAGTCATCAGGGAGGGGTGTTGAATTGTATCAGTTGGGAGATTCTTAACGTAATCTAACCCTCAGTTTTTTTTGACCAACCACGTTCCTTACTTTCGTGTCCACGTTCTAATACGCTGACAATGAAAGACAAAGAGATTGTCCAATTAAACGGGAAAGTATTTCTATATTATTCCAACAAAGGACTGGTTTTTAGATACCCCACAGGTATATCCAGCAAAGACCAATCAATACCCGAGAACCAGAATATAATAAACTCACTGGTCAAGAAACTTCGGGATAAATTTACTCCTACCAATGGGTATAGTGAGTTGTTGGAGGAGTAAAAGTATAGTTTCAACGGGAATGTGGTATACTTTTCAATTGAAATTTACAGAAAAGACTTCAACTTATTTGTTTTACCTTTACACAATATACGCTAAATTATCACAGAACATGGCTGAATATGGTGAATGGGTCCGTACTTGAAGAATATATTGCAGATCGTTTGGGGAAGAAATATTTAGATAAAGTGAAGAAGGAATTCGAATTAAAAATGGTCAAAAAGGAGATATCAGAACTTAAGAAAAAACTTACAACCTTACAGGACAAGAAAACACAACTTGAAGAATTCCTGAGTAAATGCTCGTCGAACAAACAACACCAGAAATAGCTGTATAAACAGACCTGTCAATTGATCGTTTTATTGGAATTTGTTTCCAGGAAAGAGTAATAATTTATCATGTCCTTGTTGAACATTTTTCTGAGCGTATAAATGAGTAACTTATTTCGAAGAATCTCAGGATTGAAAAGCCATCTGGGATTTAAAAGGAATTTTAATGAAAACTCCTTTTTATAAAAATCCAAGAATTCCTTTTGCAGTTCATAGGCGGTCATTTTTGCCGGCCTGAAGGTAATGTGCAAGCCATCATAATAGGTCCAGTCGGTCGTAAAAAGCCTTTTTTGCAATACCAGATTTTTGTAGAATTCTGTCCCGGGATATAGAGTCAACACGGAAACCTGGAAGAAATCAATTTTAGATTTATCAATAAATTCCGAATAACTTTTTAGTGTATCCTTATCATCCTGATCCGCTCCAAAGATAAAATAACCCATAACCTTTATGCCATAATCACGGAGTGTTTTAATCGCTTCAAGAATTTCAGTTTCTTTTTGCTCTTTTTGATAGCCATCAAGGACAGCCTGGTTCAGTGATTCTATTCCAATACATAACGTGATATTATGTCCTGAGAGACATTGAAGAAGTTCACGGTCCTTATAAACCTGTAAACGTGAATTGGCTGCAATGACCTTTGGCCTGATCCCTTCCGCTTTCATGCTAGTCAAAACTGCCATGGCTCTTTTCCTTTTACTTTCACATTCTCCCACCACAAC
>JADHVS010000241.1 GCA_016783865.1 Bacteroidales bacterium | reverse complement strand
GAGGCATAATTGATCCGCATCTTCTGGCCGGTATTTTTATTGATAAATACGCTTAAATTCCTTAAACACTCCAGAAGAACTTTGTTATCAAGATTGCAATTGTTTAATATACCGATGGCATTATAGCCGAAAAGGTCGCCGGCTAAAGGCTTGATTCCCAGATGCTTGCCTTTGGCTTCGCTCTCAAACAGATAAAATGTATTTTTTAATGCAACCCACAGGTCATTGAATCTTTGATCGGCAAGATACTGTTTTTCACTTAGTTTCCTGACCCGGTCTATGCTGTAATATTCATAATAAATTTCTCGTTTGTTCTTATCGGCATTATCGGGAAAGATCAGATTCCTTTCCTCAATAACCATTAAAAACAAAAGCCTGTAGATAAGGCGAAGCTGGTATTGGTAATACGAAGCTGCGGATATTTCATTATTATCAATTTTTTCCCGAAGCTCCAGATTGCCAGCATTTTCAAGAAAGCCGTTTGCAAGAGACAAAATCGATCTTTCAACCGCATCACTTAATCCCTCGCGAATCCGTGACCCAGAATCTAGGGCATCCTGATGATACTTTTCAATTAGGCTTTCCGCCCCGAGGTCCATTTTCACAGGCATGCGGCTGATATGAAGAAGGCGATACATTATGGCAAAATCGGCATAATGCTCTTCCTCCATCATGCTCTCAAGATCAAACTCGATAAATGAAAGCTTGATCAGGCGGCTGCTATCCCGCAGAAGTCTTAAGTGGATGCCGTTGGTTATAATGGTATAAAGATGTTCGGTAAGGTTGATATATTCCTGAAGCAAAGCATGGGGAGACATCCTGGGGCCGCTGTTTGTTCTTTTTTTATCCAGGCTGTCATTAAAACCGACAATATGAACGGGAAACCTACCGAGATTGGATGCGCGGTGACTGACCGCATAGGATTTGCCGTGAACGATTTCCGCCTTTGACAACTCCGCGTCATATCCAAATAACCCCAGCAGGGGGACGATCCAATATCTTCTTGTTTCCGTGGTGCCGTGCTTGCTCTCGGTTACTTTTTCTTTTTGCCTTTTGAATATCCGCCAAAGATCCTGGGCATCTGCCCATGCTCTTGCGATCTCATCCTTAACCTTGATTTTGGTATCAGGGCCAAAATCCCTGGCAAGCTGACCGCCAATATCTCCCTGTTCGATCTTATCCAAAATGTCCGCAGAAAGTATGACGCCTTCGATGCGTATGGTGGTGTATTTCATAATCTTTATCTGTCTGTATGATCATGCAGTAATATATATACTCCCATTAAATCCATCGGAAGAACCGGCTCAACCACTTTATATTTTTTTCCGCCCATAACTTTTCTGAACCTTTCATGGGCTTCGATCAGGATTTCAGCTCTTTGCAAAGCAATTTTGTCAAAGTCATCTCTGAGTTCAGAAATATTTTCCAGTTCATTTTCAAGGAAACCGGCCTTGGCCTGCTCGGTAATATTGGCAGATGGCGCTGCATAAGCCATCAGTTGCTTAACTTCATCTTTATTTAGAATATCATTATCCGAAGGGCTTCCTTTATATCCCCACAAAAGCATTTCTTCGGCAACAAACTGATTTCTGCCTTTCTTTTCCTCAATGACGTTTCTAACTCTGAACAATAAAAGTGTTGTTTTTATACCCACATCTCGGCATCTGATTACCGCTGTTCTTGCCGGACCGTCTTCGGTTTTGCTGTTTAATGAATTGGCCATGAGATACTGGCATAGCTGTTCGACAAAAATATGATTGCGACCGAGATAAATATACCCTTCCGGGGTTGGTGAGAAAAAGCTGACTTTAAGCCGATTTTCTGCCGGTAGTGCGTTTTTTAAAACCGGCGGAAGGTTTGTTGTATAAAGGTTATACCCTTTAACCTTTTTATCTTTGGTTATCTGAACCCCCAGAAGGTTCATCAGCGATTCTGCTACAAAAGACTCGACAGCCTCTGGGTTTCCGATAGCCTCATCCGACTGTTTCAAATCCTGCTCGATTTCATGTGCTTTGATGGCATGCTGAGCAAAAATGCTTCTGGTTGCATGTTCACGGTCGGCCGCTTTTTCAATTGCCCTGGTTGCAACGAGTTCTTTCTGCTTAACCTCATCCACTTCGCCGAAATCAAATGTAAGTTGTTTTGCATCACGCCTTCTGGCCGCGGCCCTAGAGTCTGAAATAACAGCCTGGAGAACAGTATCCATCAGGGATTTGCTGTCTTCGGGAAAGGGGATGGATATTCCGATTGACCTTCTGATTTCGCGGACCTTTCGTAAAAGGACCTTTAAAACAACACCGTCAATAGGGTTGTTGATGCCGTATAAAAGGTATGCCTTGACGGTTGCTGCCGTTTGACCATAACGGTCTATTCGGCCTTCACGTTGCTCCAAACGGTTGGGATTCCATGGAAGATCATAATGAAGCACTGCGGTAAACTGATCCTGAAGATTAATACCTTCGCTCAGGCAGTCGGTTGCAACCAGAACCTTCTTTGCCGATGATTCCATGTCATCGATTCGGGCCTTTCTAACCTCATCGGGATCTTCACTGGTAACCACCTGAATATTTACGTTATTAATAGTGACATTTAGTATCTCACCAAGATAATTGGCTGTTCTGATAAACCGGCAAAAAACAACAGGATTAAACCCTTGTTTTAGCCATTTTTTAACAATCTCAAGGGCCCGAGCAGCTTTTAAATCATGCTTTATGCCGTGCAACTTGCTAAGCTGATCAGCAAGTTTATTCAGCTTTATATTTTCACTGCTGGTCCAGTCTGTTTTGTTGATAATGCCGGTGGGGGTGTAGTCCTTGGCGCTGTCATAATCATCATCCATCAAAGGGTTGGATTCTATTTCAAGGTCATCATCAGTGTCGCCAGAAGCAGTCTCTTTCTTAATTCTGTTTTTTATCATATCAATGCCGGCTGCAGGACTGGACATCACTCCGCGAAGCAGAGCAAGGGCAGACCAGTACCTTAGGCGCTGTCGCCCTTTATGAAGATCGCCGCTTCTGGTTAAGCCGAGGGCAAAGTCAAGAATATCGTCATAAAAATCAGAATACTTTTTTGACAGGTCATACTGAAATTCACCGGCATCCCGTTTTGGAAAGGGTGTATCCTCGTTCATCCACTTTTCAACATCAGCCCGTCTTCTCTGAACATAATTCTTGGCCAGGTCTCGACGCTGAATCTTGGTGGCATTTGGAAGATCAAGCAACTGGTAATCCGATTTAATCAATCCTAAGAGTGTACTAAACTGCCCTTCCTTGCCACTGTGAGGTGTTGCGGTAAGATACATCATATGCTGGCCGGGCTTTTTAGCAATATCTTTGATAAGCTGATATCTCTGTTGCTGGACGGTTTTTGTGCCTGCTGCAACTGAGCACGTATGGGCCTCATCGACAATAACAAGCTTGGGGCATTCCTGAATAAAAACCTGCCTTCGCTGGTCGGATTTTATATAATCTATTGAGATAACCTGATATGGATAATGTTGAAAGACACTCGTGTCACCAGGGATTTCTCTGTCAAGCCTTGCCTGGGTGTTTGACCGGATAATAACTGCATCAATGCCGAATTTATCTTTAAGCTCTGCCTGCCACTGTTCACATAAATGAGGCAAAACAATAACGGCAAAGCGTTTGATCTCTCTTCGCTCCAGAAGCTCCTTTAATATGATCAGAGCTTCAATGGTTTTACCCACACCAACATCATCTGCAATTAACAGGCGTATAGGGTTTTCCTGCTTGAGCGACATAATAAGTGGGACCATTTGATATGAACGAGGCCTGAATGATAGTTTTGCCAGAGACCTAAACGGCCCTGCACCGTTTCGAAAAGACAATCGCGTTGCATTATATAACACCCGGGCAGATGCAATGTCTCCCAAGTCACTTGTAGAAGGAAATGGGAAGTCGGCAGATTCGATTTTATCTTCGGCAAAGGCAAGCGGCAGATAGATGCCTGTTATTTCTTCTTCTGATCCGCCAAGAGGCTTTAATAAAACCAGCTTGTCATCATTTGAGGGGAGTACCACCCAGTCCCTGTTTCTGGCAGTAACCAATGAGCCTGCTTTAAATTTCATCTATCTACTTTACCTTTTTAAAAATGTCCGGCCTTTTACCAATTATTTTCTCAAGATTGTCCTTATAGTAGTATACAAAAACCTGATCGCCTCTGTTCAGGATTGCAGAGCGCTGTAACTTATCTTTTTTCCTAATTTCCGGATCATCATGAGGAGTTCCGTCACAAAAAACCCAAACATCAGGCTCATAAAAAAAGTCCGGTTGACAGTAGATACCCTCAACGGTTTTTTGTGTGGCATTCGGAAGTTTCAATCCATTGTCATAAAGATGATTCAAAAATTTAAGCTCAGTGGTGGAATTGAGGTCAATACCTTTTAAAAGCTGCTGATACTGTTCTTCATAATCCCCGAAAGTTTTACTTGTAATGATTTCAACATCACATATTTTCAGTTTTTCCAATGCATCCTTAATTTCAAAACGGTTGATTACATCATGATATCTCTGGTTATAATAATTCAGAAGATCATCATAAGATGCTTCATCATCATAATCCTTGTCATCGTACCGGCAAATGTCGATTGCTTCGTTTATGACATTTCTAAAAACATCTTTATCTTCAATAAATTGCGACAAAATACCCAAACTACCCTCAGCAGCTTCATAAATAAAAATATTTGGTTGCAGTTCATCACCCATCAGTTCCGCCCCAATCTCACGGGATTCGACCTGAAAAACATTCTCAACAGCGCGTTTTAAGGCATACTGCAGTGTAATGACACCGGCTGGTGTGAGGGCCAGGGATTTAATCGGTTCTATGTATAAGGCATCTGCTGTATCATATGTGATAAGCTTTACTCTTTTTGCAGGTTCTGCGGTTTCTGCATTAGTATCATATGTCTCTTTTTTCCATCTACAGGAGTTCAATCCCATCAGAAAGCCTTTTTCTTTTGATCGCATCCATTTGCTATTGATTTGAATCAAACGGGCACAAGGGAGAAAACGTATAAATAAAAAATCTTCACCTTCATTTGTAATTTTTGCCATACGGATAGAATCAAGTCCTGCGCCGGGCATGGAAAAGAATGTCCTTATGTCAAACCCGCGTGAAAGTCTTTCTTCTTCTTCACACGATATCCTGTCCATTTCCCGTGTACGTGTTTCAGACATTTCAAGAAGGTCAATGAATATTTCCTTAGTCCCACCGTCGCTGAGAGATACATTGCTGAAAGGACAGATCTCATAATTATACTCATCCCCCATCATTATATAGCCTGAATTTTTGCTGACTTTGGCTTTCTTTAAATTCAGATCTGCTTCCTGTGAAAGCAACTGCTCAATTTGGTATTTTGAGCCTTTATGATAAATTATATTCCGTGGTCCAAACTCCCTTAATGCTATGAATCTTGGCCTTGATATGTATTCGCCGGAATCACCAATTGGTATGTAAGTTCTTATGGGTAGGCGCGTAAAATTATATCCAGGCAAGAAACCTTCTGCGGCAAGATAACGATAAGGATAGAATTCTGAAAGGCTGCTATATGATACTCTATTTTCGAGAAGATCCCTCTGCCGGATTGCCTGAGCAACATTTCTTTTTGATTCCTTCATTTCATTTGAAGTGCTTAAATACATACCGCTTTCTATGATCTTGTTTGCCTCAGTCAATTGTTTTTGAACCGCAGAATATAACCTTCTCCATCTGTCCAATGACCTGTTGAAATTTTTGGGGCAAGAGTTAATTACTCTGTCTATCCATTCCCCATTCAGCCATGGCATTGCAGGTGACTTCATGGACTTAAAATTTGCTATAACTTTCTCAAAAATATACTTTATTTCATTTTTTGATTGCTGATCCAGATTTAGGTATTCCTCAACCTCGGGCAAAAGCGGCAATGTATCTTTGTTATCCTTATCCATGAGATCAATAAGGTTTTGGTTTAGTTCGTTTAGTTTGACTTTTGCCAAATAGACAGCATTTAAGTGCGTTTCCAACAGTTCCTGATTTGTAAGGTCAATCATCGGCGGAGCTACGACACCCGAAATCAGGTCTTTTGCATGCTTAAAGTAGTGACTGTCATGGGGTGAATACACAGAGCAGCTTGTAAATATGAGTGCCGCTTGACCACTTCTTCCAGCGCGACCGCTTCTTTGAGCATAATTTGCAGGGTTTGGCGGAACATTTCTCATATGGACAACATTTAAATCTGATATGTCGATCCCTAGCTCCATTGTAGGTGAACAAAACAGCGCACTGTATTCACCAGTCTTGAATTTGTCCTCCCGCTCAATCCGATCTTCATTGCCAAGCTGGCCGGTATGCTCTTTCCCAATAAGTTTTTTTTTGTTGCTAAAATCAGTTTGATAGAATTTCCGATAAAACGTATTCGGTTTCTGTTCATAGCTCTTGTAAG
>JADHVS010000240.1 GCA_016783865.1 Bacteroidales bacterium | reverse complement strand
GAAGGTTTCGCTTAAAAAATTATAAGTCATCGAAGGGACTCCGGATGTCTGTTAGTTTCTCCTTTGCTATGTGAGTGTAAATCATCGTGGTCTTGATCGATTCATGTCCCAGTAACCGCTGGACAAACGCTATATCAACTCTCGATTCAACCAGGTGAGTGGCATAGGAATGCCTTAAGGTGGGTACCGTTACATGCTTCCTGATTGCTGCCCTGCTTACCGCCCGGATCAAAACCAAATCAACACTTCGCGTGGAGTATCGCGGATTGCGCTGCCCTTCAAATAAATATTGCCTGGGCCTGTATTTTCGGTAATACTCCTGCAATAATCCAAGTAATTTCTCCGATAAACCCAGATACCTGTCCTTGTTCCCCTTGCCTCCACGTACATGCACCATCATCCTGCCCGAATCAATGTCTCCAACTTGCAGATTGATTAGCTCACTCTTCCTTATACCAAGAGAATAAAGTGTCGACAATATAGCCCGGTGTTTTATGTTCTTTGTTTTGTCCAGCAAATCACGAACCTCTTCCTTCGAAAGAACAACCGGAAGCTTGCGAGCTTTTCTTGGACGCTCAATCTCCTTAAAATCAATATTATGACTATATAGCTTATTGTAGATCAGCTTTAAAACACTAATTAACTGATTCTGATATGTAGGAGACAGGCCATTCCTGATAATGTATTCGCTGTTGTAAATCAATATGTCATTCCTGGTGATGCTTAAGGGCGGCTTCCCTGAATGAAAATTGAAAAATGACTTTGCCATCGAAAAATATATCTTCCTGGTGTTCTCACTATACCTGTTGCGAATTAAATATTCTTCAACATTTCTTAAAATATCCTGCCTCTCTTTTAAATTATGATCTTTACCCTCAGAGATTTTATGCGGTTGCCCTTTCTCAATAAACTTAATCTCACCCTCGAACATTTTATTTAAATAATTAACATGATTTTCAATATAATGAATATGCCAGAACCTGCCATCCGCATCCCACCTGCAATCCGGCAGTTTCTTAATCTTCCTGACTAATCCCTGGTCATAATCAAACTGGAGTTTTATCCTTTTGTGATTTTTAAACTGAATAATACTCACCAGAATCTCTTTCATATAATGTCTCTGAAAAAATGAAACAATATTTCCCGTTAATGACAATAAGTGCCATTTATCGCAAAAAAACCAATAACTAAATAAAAATGATAGAGCTGGGGGTGGGTATAATAATCCCGGAGATAAGCAGTTAAATTCCTGTTCCTTTTCCCTTAAATCCAATCCCCCTCAAGCCTAGCCGGAACGGTCCAGGCATCATAGCAGCATTAACCTAAATCCATAACACTAATCTTGTCCCACTTATTATTCTCCCTAATATCCGTCTTCTGTCTTCTACTGTCTACTGTCTACTGTCTACTTCTTCCTCGTACTTCTTCAACAATTTCTCAAACTCTTCCGATTCCCTTAATATTTCTATATCGGGATCTGTCCTCAGGTGATCGAAAATATTAAATCCCTTCTTCAACGCCTTCTCAAGCCATTTAAAGGCATCGTCTGTAATCTCCTGTACCGCGTAAAAACAGGCTACATTGTAATAGTTAAACGGAATGTCCGGTGCCAAATCAATCGTTTTCATAAAGAGGGCAAGCGACTCCTCATAACGCTCCGCTCTGAGATAGGTGTAAGCCAGACCAGAATAATAATCACCGGCCTCAGGCGCCAGTTCCAGGCATCTCAGGAAGTATTTTTCCGACTCTTCATATTGTTCCAGGTTCTGATACCGGTTGCCTAACTGGTAAATGGCATCAATAAATGTTTCATCCAGCTCAATAACTTTAAGAAAATACCTGATGGCTTCCTCCTCATTTTCCAAATTGATATAGGTGTATCCCAGGTAATAATAACTCCATACATATTCAGGATCTATCTCCAATACCCGGTTGAATTGTTGAACCGCCTCTTCATATTCCGTCAGGCCGAAAAGGAATTGCCCATAATACTGTATAGCAGTGATATATTCCGGATCCGCTTCAATTGCTTTCTCGTAGTTTTCCCTGACTTTATCGTTTTCATATAATCCCTCATAGCTCCGCGCCATGTTATAATAAGCCCATTTGTAGGTGGGATCGATCTCTATTGCCTTCTCATAACAGGGAATGGATTTTTCATACTCTGCCTGGCTATAATAGAGATTACCCATGCCATTCAATGTATACAAGGTTTCAGGTTCCTGATCCAGCGAGGCAGTGTAATACTGCTTTGAGAGGTCATATTCTCCAAGGTCATCATACATTTCACCTGCCATACAGAGAGCAAGTGCATACACAGAATCCAGCTCAATGGCCCGCAGGTAGTACTCAAGCGCCTGTTCAGACTGATCCTGCCCATCATAACAATTGCCCAGATTATACCAGGTCGACCTGGCTAAACTATCGAGCTCAATGGATTTTCTATAATTTAAAATAGCATTCTCATAGTCATCATATGCATAATAGATATCTCCAATTCCCGAATAAGCTAACGCATATCCAGGATCAATTTCTCTGGCTTTGTTGTACATTTCGAGGGCCTTATCAAACGCTTCAAGATTATCATAGGCCATCCCAAGATTATACCAGGCTTGCTTATATTCCGGCCATACATCCAGGGCTTTCTGGTAATAACCAATAGCCGCCTCATAATCATCCCGGGCATAGTAAACATTTCCTAATCCATTATAAAATGATTCCTCCCGCCGGTCAAGCAAAACAGCCTTATTCATATAATAGAGGGCCGAATCATATTGTTCCATTTCGTAATACTCATCTCCAATCTGGTAAATGGCAAAGGCATAATTCGGATTGACAGATAAAGCTTTCCTGTAATAAAAAAATGCTGAATCCCTTTTCTCAAGTCCTGAATAAGCATTGCCTAAGTTGTAATAGGTTGATTCGCTCTCAGGACTCAGTTCAATGGATTTAAGATAATACGGGATGGATTCCCTGTATTTTCCCTGGCTGTATGTAGCATTCCCGATGCCATTGTATGCGCCGTTTGATTCCGGATTATCTTCCAGGACCTTATTGTAATACTCCACAGCATCCTCATATCGCTCCATATCTTCATATAAATCACCAAGATTGACCAGGATTTTTTCACTGTTATAAACAAATTCAAGTCCCTTAAAATAGTACTCCTCGGCCTTTTCATATTCCCGCTGCTCTGCATATAAGTACCCGAGACCATTATATCCATACTCGGCACTCGATTCGTAAGCACATTTAAAATAGAGCTCTTCGGCTTCATCAATATAGCCCATATCAATGTACAGGATACCCAGGTTGTTATAAGCGTTTTTATAGGACGAGTCAATGGCAATTGCCTGCAGATACAATGCCATTGATCTGGCAGTATCCCCCTTCTCATTGTACAAAATGCCTTTATTGTAATACGGATTTACCAGCGTCGAATCCATCTTAATGGCAAGATCATAATAGTGCTCCGTCATCTCGTAATCTTTAAGGTCGTGATAAACGATACCAATATTATTATATGGGTAACTCCAGTTGGGTGCAAGGTCGATGGCTGCCTGGTAAGATCCAATGGCCTTGTCATAATTCTCAGCCTCCTCATAGATAGTTCCTAATTCATTATATGCATAGGCAGCATCCGGTTCAACACGTATGCATTCCAGAAGCAATGCAAGCTCTTCCTCATCATCCTTGGCATTCATTGTCTCCATGAACAGGTACCTGGCTTTGATCCTGTCATAGAGGATGAAATTGGTATCCACCATCTCGTACGCCTTTTTTTGCTCTGCGTAGGCTTGCCACAGATCAATCTCGCCGGATACATCCTTTCCCCGGATATAATTATTAATGTAGATCTGGGTTTTATTTTGCAATGCTGCAAGTAAGCTCCGGTTTATCCGGTTATGGATCATCGCAGCACTTTCATCATTTATTAACTTTTCATAATAGGAGTAGGCGAATTCTACTTCATCATCAAGCCAGTCCTCAACCAGCTTGCCCTGTTCCACCAGGTCCCGGAACTTGCTGTACATTTCAAAGACTTCAGGATCAAGCTGCGCTTTTAGATCATCCATTAAACCTTTGGTATTCAGTGCAAGATATTGTCCTCCACCCTGACTTTCCTGCTCAATAAGGGAAGCAAGCGACAAACTATCAATATATGAAAGGACCGCTGTCTGATTGCCATCCACCACCGGATTCTGGGAAAAATTGGACTCCCTCCCCACATTATCACTGATATAGAAGAATAACTCCCTCAGGTTCACCATCTTGTCGTTGTTCCGGTCGGCCATGCCGGTCAGCCCCTGTATAAGGTAATACGTGAACACTCCGGCCCCGTTTCCCCATTTGGTGCTTTCGAGCGACAATTCCCCGGCCTGCGAAGAAAGTATCTTGGTAATATTGGCCCATTTCTCTGCCAGTGCAGCAGTAGTATTAGTCAATCCTTCCGATCCACCGGTGAGTTTTCCCGAACGGCAGGCATCCGAAATCAAAATCACCTGTGCCCTGTTGGCTGAAACAAGGGTCTCCAGGTAGTCCTGAACATACCCGACACCAATGGCACCCGCCATGTAACAGGACTTGGGTGAATCATGACCCAGTAAAAATCCGTTCTGCCTGATCGTTTTTGTTTCCAGGTCACCATGTCCCGAAAAATAAACTGCTACCGTTTCCCCTTCCCTGGTCTCCGTCAGCAACCAGTCGAGTCCGGCAAAAAAGTTAGCCGTGGTGGCCTCCTCGTTTAACAACACCATCACATCACTGCTGTCAAGACTTCCACCCGAAGGAGATATCAGGTATTGATAAAATCTCAGGGCATCGGTATGGGCATAATTAAGGTCACTGATGTTCATGTAATCCGAAATACCAACAATCAATGCACGATTGATCAGCGATGGTACTTCCTGGGTGGTCGCCACACGGGCACCTTTTGTATTTATATCCTGGGAAAGAAGGGCCTGTGCGAAAAACATGCACAAAATTGCAGACAGGGCACTTTTTAATCTCATAACGATCAAATTTAGCGGGCAATGGCTTAAACAACATGGAAAATAATCTCCACTAAAGTAAGAAAAATCAAAATACGGATAAACAGGTATTTTTTAAGGTCTCTGTCCGCTGAACAACAATTCAAAGCAATTCTGCAGGTTCCGGATGTTGAAAAGAAACAATAGGAGCAGGGCCAGGAGAAACAAATAGAGAATTATCCTGCTGACAGGAAGTTTTTTTCTTTTGTATGAAAGTTTATTCAATGAATTAATAATCTGTTATATCGGTTCTTATTTTCAGGGACCAGTTATCTTCCAACGCTGATCATTTTCATGGTACCCGGTACCATGTCATCAGGATAAACGATGAACGACGAACGACGAACCATTACCTACTCAAAATATTCAAAGGCATCGATTATGTCGAGGTATACCCCGTCAAATCCTGCTTCCAGGATGATGTCAAGGTAAGCATCCGGGTTGCCGAAAATCACCTGCTTCCACTCATCCGTCCAATACCATACTTTATAATTTCCTTCCCAGTCGGGATTCTCTTCATCCAGCCACGAAGGGGGTTTGGACGACCAGGAAGGATCCCAGTAGAACCGGTAATCCTCTGCCTCCCCGATGCTCATGTAAGATACCACCAGGCGCCGGCCGCCGTTGGCCTTCGATCGTAATGATTCAATTTCAGCCGCCGTGAACAGCTCCTCCTCCAGGAAACAATCCATTATCAGCAGGTCGTAATTGGTTGCCGTTATGGCATTGATAAAATCCTGTTTCGTTGCATACTGCTCAGGGTTGATCAAATAAAGGAAGTTTTTAATCTTTCCCGCTGCATCGATAACTTCAGTGTTTTCATTGAATGGGGCGGGAGGGTAGCCGGGGACCCGGTCAAGCTCCCTGCTGTCGGCCGCGAACGACACATACCCCCGGGCACTGTTTTTTGCATACGAATCATCCATTTTAGAATGCGTGGAACAATAATCGGTCACCAGGATCACCTTGCCTGCCGCCAGGGCAATGTCACAAAAATCGGTCAGGTACCCGGTTTCGTCGGAAGGCGTGGATCTGTCATCCCGGTTGTACCCGTAAAACAGGTCCTCCTGCCCGATGCAGTCGATGACAGATAAGTATTCCAGGTTCGGCGATCCCTTGTTGTCCCCATTCAGGGTGTTCAACTCCTGCCCGTTCTGCGGAATGATCAGGAAGCCCGGATGAATTCCTTTGGCATACCCGCTGATGGCCGTCACAAAATCGCGCATCTCCTGCTTGAAATCCAGGTCGGGGTAATCGTCTCCGCAGGAGGTTATGAACAAGAGTAAAATAATTAATCCGGATGGAATTACAGGTTGTTTGTTTCTCATTTCGAATGCATTATTATTAAACAAATGAAACGAGCATGAAGAAATTTAATCAATTTCTTAACAAAAGGAGATGATTGACTCTCCTCGCAGCAAGCTGCGAGGAATCATCGATCCTTTAC
>JADHVS010000239.1 GCA_016783865.1 Bacteroidales bacterium | reverse complement strand
ACCGATCTTCAGAATCCCTCCCCTCCCAGGTATTTAGGGTAAGAGTAGCTCTCCTGCGTCCAGGTATTGTAGATGCTGCCGCAGTGTTTAAAACATCAGTGTTCCTTTCGAAAGTTGTTTCTAAAAGATCGATTTTTTCTCTCAGGTTTCCCGGCAGCCGGAAACTCATCACCTGCTCCGTATCATATCCCAGGTTCTGTTGGCGGAGATAATTTAACTGTCGGTAGACAACCACTGTTCCGATAACAAGAACTGTTGTCAAAACGAATTGAAAAATAACAAGAGTCTTCCGGAATGTTTTGCCGCGATGTCCTGATTTAAATGTACTTTTTAAAACAGAAACAGGTTGAAATGAAGACAGAAAAAGGGCTGGATAAATCCCTGAGATCATACCAGCCGTCAGAGTTATTCCCAATAGACCAAGAATCACATGTAACCGACCTAAAATCATCAGAGGAAGATCTTTTCCTGAAAGTTGGTTAAAGAATGGAAGAAGGACTTGCACAAGCACTACAGCAAAGAGCAAGGAAATAAATGCCATCAAAAGCGATTCTCCAAAAAATTGTTGAATCAATTCCTTTCGCCGTGCGCCAACGACTTTTCGCATCCCGATTTCTCGAGCCCTTTTGCCGGAGCGAGCTGTTGTCAGATTCATAAAATTAATACAAGCATTAAGCAGAATAAAGATCGCAATCAGAGAAAAAATGACAACATATTTTATATCTCCATCCACCCGGGGAGTCAGGATGGCGTTAGAAAAAAGGCGTATCCGTGTCAGAGGTTGGAGATCAATGAAAAAAGGATCTCCATCAGAATGCTCACTGATAACGTTTTTGATCTTTTGATTGACATTCTGAGGATCTGCTGTTTTTGCAAGAAGAACATAGGTGTCGATATAAAACGATCCCCATCCCGTAATGGGTTGACCGAAATTTTTTATACTATCGAACTTAGCAAGAAAATCGAACTTGAGATGGGAATTAGATGGGATATTTTCCATCACACCTGAGACGATAAAATTTGTGTGGTTATCCACGCGGAGGACCTTTCCCAGAGGATCTTGATTTTCAAAATACTTGTTCGCCATGTTTTCTGATATGACTATCGAGGATGGATCATTCAAAGCCGAGGCTGGATCTCCCATTTTTAGAGGAAAGGTGAACATGGTCAGAATCGACGGATCGGAAAAAGCGAATCCTCTTTCATAAAATTGATGGTCCCCGAACTTCACTAAACGGTCACGCATGTTTCTGAAACGAACACTCTCCAGGATCTCTGGATAATTTGTCTTTAAAATTGAGGCCAATTCAGGTCCTTGCTGCGTATAAGACAACAGTTCCCCATTGGAAAGTTCCTCATGCTCGATCACACGATAAATCCTGTTTGCGTTGGTGTGGAAGCGGTCATAACCCAGTTCGTCCTGCACCCAAAGAAAGATCAGGATGCAAACGGCCAGGCCCACAGCCAAACCCATGATATTGAGGGCGCAATACCCTTTGTGTCTTAATAAAGTTCTTATTCCAGTTTTAATATAATTTTTTAACATAAAATTATCCTTTGGATATTGCCTTGCAAATTATGTACCAATACTAAACATCTCTTGGCCTGACTGTTGGGGCTTTTGTAGACTATTAGAAATAATTAGTTCTGTTCAGATGCGAACATATAATGTTCATGAATGGACATCTAGTCTTTAATAAAAAATCGAAAATCTCAGGGGATAATAATGGCATATTAATTGCGGTAATATCATGTATATAAGGAGGAATCATGAAAAAATCAATTCATTTTATTTGTATCACTTTGATACTCACTTCGTTTTTATCCAGTCAAACCAAGACCGATAAACCGAAATTCTGTGCTTCCTTCATTAACTGTTGTTACTAAGCCGAAATTCACGTAAACTTCTCTTCTCGGACCCGAGTTCTCAAAAACATGAAAACCCACCAAAAAAGGATTTCCACTGCAGTAAAGATTTCCCGAAAACTGAGCTGTTTTTTGACTAATCCGGCCTGCATTGCAGGTGTCCGGGTTTCACTCCCGAATTTTAAGGCTGAATGCGGCCGAACAAAATTGTAATAACACATTTGGAGAGCAAGGTTGTCATCAAGCAGATCTTTACGCCTTAAATGACAGGCTGTCCGGCGTCCCAAATAAGCACAGCCCTGTCGAATTGTAAGATTAAGTCACTCTATGAATGATGTGTTGATAGTAGAGGAATCCTCTGATTCAAATAGGAGTTGCTCTATCTTTGGCTTGGTTCCGATGATTAGTCGTCGTTCTACTTTAATGACACGATTCTTCCTCCGTTTCTTGATGACTTGTGCATACAAGCAGATAGATCTCATTAGGTTTTTTGTAGCCCAAGAATAAGGCTCAAAACCATCGGTTGTGAAAATGAATGGGTTCACAATTCTACAAGAATTGATCACCTTATTCAGGAGTGTTTTGATATTTCGGTAGTTGCGGTTCCCTACAACCTTGGAAATCCACAGTCGGGACCCGACTTCGATTGCAGCGAAAATCCACATATGTATCTTTTTTGTTCCTGCGAAGGTTCGGATTTCATCAGCCTGAAGTTCCATTAGTTCAACGCCTTTAAGTTTATGATCGTTAAACTTACCAACAGCTTGACACGCAAGGTATTGCCAGCTGGCAATCGTATTCCAGGAAAAGCACTTGATCCGCGAAATTGACGAAATCCCTACTCCTTCAACAGTCATTTGAACCACTTCATCGAAATCCAAACGTGATTTTTGGAGTCTGTACTATGGCGTTCCCTTTGTTGAACAGAAAGTCTTTTTACAGGTCTTGCAGAGATAACGCCGCCGTCGAATACGCCCTTTCAACAAGTTGAACATCAAATACGAATGCCCTCCTCAACCTCTCGTATTACATAAGTTGATAAGGTTATATTTAAGATGTATAATAATTATCAAGCACTTTACATTTAACAGGTTTAGATTAACCTTTTAATTGATTCACATAAATATGGTTACATTATTGTTAGTGAGTAATAACAGAAATTTTATTTCATCAGTATCTGAGTATTCAGAAAAAGCTGAAATATTTCGAGCAAACTCTGGGAATGAAGCTCTTGATATGATTGCAAATAAAACAATTAACCTTGTAATTTCCGACGAATCATTAGGAGACATGACCGGACTTGAATTTGCTGAAAAACTAATTTCATTAAATCCAATGGTTGATTGTGCTGTCGTGAGTTCGCTTTCGTCCAAAGACTATCATGAAGCCAGTGAGGGTTTGGGCTTGATGATGCAGCTGCCTGTTCAGCCTGAAAAGCGGCATCTTGAACAACTCTTGCTTCAAGTCAATAAAATTATACAAATGACAAGCAGCAGCAGCCGGCTAAGCTAATTAATAACAATTTTTATAAAAGGAAAAAACTCATGGAAAATGGAAGAATTGCAGTTCCGTCTAATGAAAAAGGTGGACTGGATGGCATGCGTGCAGGTCATTTCGGTCACTGTGATGTATTTACAATAATTGATGTCAAAGATGGAAAAATTGAAAATGTTTCAACGATACAAAACCAAGCGCATGTCCAAGGCGGCTGCATGGTACCGGTCAATCTGCTGGCTCAAAATAATGTGAATGCCCTGATTGTTGGTGGTATCGGAATGCGGCCTCTTATGGGCTTTAATCAGGTTGGAATAAATGTTTACTATGAAGTTGAACGTCAAGAAATTAAACCTGTAGTTGAAGATCTGATCTCAGGAAAACTGAATATCATTGGAAATGACCAGGTTTGTGGTGGAGGCGCTGGGGGCCAGGCGTAAGAAGTTTCTTAGTTCATGCTTTTGTCTTTATCTCTCGTAAAAGAGAAAGAAATAAGCTTAGGGGCTAGTAGGCGAACTATAAATCTTGGAAGCAAAAACAGTCTAAAATTAATTGTCCGTGTCATCATTAGGAGAGTAAAAAATGGATGGAGTCGTTAAAACAAAAAGACGTCTAATTTTTATCTTGTTTTTCGGTATCATTATCTTTAATTTTGTAGGGATTTTGGTTTTGGCGCAAGAAAAAGGCGAATGGCCCTGCTTTCACGGCATAGACCGTACCAACAAGTCGAAGGAAACAGGACTGTTAAAAAAATGGCCGGAGAATGGGCCCGAACAGCTGTGGATGGTCTCGGGCCTTGGCAAAGGATACAGTTCCATGTCCATTGCCGGAGGATATCTCTATACTGCCGGCATGATAGAAAAACAAACGTATGTATTTGCCTTCGACCTAAATGGAAAACAAGTCTGGAAGAAACAAAACGGTACGTCCTGGCAGACAACCATGTCGCATGCCAGGGCTTACACCGGTTCTCGAAGTACTCCCACATACAATGACGGCATTGTCTATCATTTGAGTGACTTAGGACGACTGGCCGCCTTGAATAGTCAAACCGGGAACGAAATCTGGGTCCTTGAGCTTCGTCAGGAATTCGATGCGGAAATCCCTGAATATGGATATTCTGAGTCCGTTTTTATCGAGGGAGAACGCCTGTACTGCAATCCGGTGGGAAATAAAGGATTTATGATCTGCCTTGATAAAAAGTCCGGGGATCTTATTTGGGCGAATACGGAAATACCGGGCACCGTGGGGTTCAGCTCTCCTGTTATTGGAGAATTTGCGGGCTTTCGCCAGCTCATCAACCTGAGTTCTAATTGTGTTTATGGCGTAGACACAAAGACTGGAAAGTTACTCTGGAGAGTAGAGTATGAAAATCAGCGGTCGAATAATTGCCCTGATCCCATATTTCACGATGGATTTGTTTTCGCCTCAAGCGGTTACGGAAGAGGAAGCACTCTGATAAAACTCACATCTTCGGAAAATACGATTATTCCGGAAACGGTCTGGCATACGGAACTTATGGACAATCTCCATGGAGGAGTCATTCTGCATGATGGGTATCTTTACGGTTCGGGTCACAACGAGAGAGGCTGGTTCTGTCTGGATTTTAAGACCGGAAAACAAATGTGGAAAGAGCGGGGTGGAATGGGCTCATTGATCTATGCTGACGATATGTTTTATTGTCTGGGGGAAAGAGGAATGATGATTCTGGTCAAAGCCACACCCGAAAAATATGAAGCTGTGAGTTCTTTCCAAGTGCCCAGCGGAGGAGAAGGAATGCACTGGACTCATCCCGTAGTATGTGGTGGACGGTTATACGTGCGTCATGAAGATAAACTGTTTGCCTATGTTATAAAAGGGAAATAGCTTATTATGGGATTTATTCGCTTTCCACTGCTGCACGCTATCCAGCCTTGAGCTGTTTAGAGAGTTTCAGAACGAGATCAGCATTTTCTGGATTTCCGGCAATATTGATATTTTCCTCTGGGTCTACCTGGTTGTCATACAACTCCATCCCGACCTGGTCGTAGGCGACCTTTTTTCCATCATCCCAATGGTACCACTCCACATAGTGGTATTTCGAAGTCACCATTGAGTAGCCCATGTACCTCTTTCCATCGAGCGTTGATCTTGGTTTCTGATGATAGTGGCTGAAAACAGCCGACTTTAAGACCCGCCCAGGAGTTCTTAACACGGGTTTGAGGCTGATCCCCTCCATGTTTTCCGGAATCGGGATTCCTGCAAGGTTGCAGAGCGTCGGAAATAGGTCTACGGCTTCGACGAGCTGTTGACATTTGACTCCTTCTCGATGGAGTTTTGGATCACGAATGAAGAGAGGAACACGTGTGTCGATGTTTTAGTTGGTCTGTTTGCCCCAGCTGTTGTGTTCACCCAGCTTCCAGCCGTGGTCACCCCAGACTACTACAATTGTGTTTTTATCCAGGCCCAGTTCTTTTAAACGGTTCATCACTCTGTCAACGCAGGCATCATCTTTACCCGGGAAGTATTCTCTCTTCTTCTTCATAAGCAGCTAATCAATCTTACACTTATACAGAAAATATTGCGCTGGAGACATACCGGTTTCCATGTCCACAGCAAAGTCAGGGCCACAAGTAAGCAGGAGGCGGAAAGAGTCGGCAAATACATGATAAGACCGATCCTATCCCTCAACCGGCTTTCCTTTGATGAGGCTGACGGTAAAGTTTGCTATAAATATGGTAAAGACAGTTCAGAGCTTGAGAAGATAGATTATCTGGAGTTTATTGCCAGAGTCACCTCCCATATTCCCGATAAGGGCCAGGTGATGATTCGTTACTACGGCGTTTATGCCAATGCCCACAGGGGAAAGATAAACAAGGCAGGAGTCTCACGCTCCCATCCACCAATAATTGATGATAAAGTCTCATTTGTTCCATCAAAGGGCTGGGCCGAGATGATAAGAAAAGTCTTTGAAGTTGATCCTCTGTTGTGCCCCTCGTGTGGAGGCCAGATGTCAATCATCTCATTTATAGAAGAGCCGAAGATCATCGACAGGATCATCGCCCACTTAGAGCTAACCTTTGACGCTGAACGGCCACCTCCGCCCCAATTTGTCCAACAGCAACTCCTGATGGCAGCTGAGGAGCATGAGGAATATTTCTAAAGCCTCCTTTGGCTGTCTTTTGCTGATTCGAGGGAGGATTCTAT